>JAJRDJ010000417.1 GCA_028678445.1 Methylococcaceae bacterium | reverse complement strand
GTGCTGCTGCGCGCCGAGCGCATCCGCCGCATCCTGGGTCTCGATATCGACGCCAGCCGCGTGGCCGGGATTCTCACCGGTCTCGGGATGAAGCCCGAAGCCCATCCCGAGGGTTGGCGGGTGGTTCCCCCTGCATTTCGTTTCGATATCGCCATCGAAGCGGATTTGATCGAGGAGATCGGAAGGGTGTACGGCTATGACCATCTGCCCCGGAAGCATCCGACCCTCTCCGCCGCCATGCCGCCGGTCTCCGAGGCCGTGCTCGATCTCGGGCGGGTCAAGGATGTGCTGGTGGACCGCGGCTATCAGGAAGCGATCACGTACAGCTTTGTTGAGGCTGGCCTACAGAAACTCGTCGAGCCCGCCATTGAACCGCTAGCGCTCAAAAATCCGATTTCTGCAGAACTGGCGGTGATGCGTACCAGCCTCTGGCCGGGCTTGCTCGATGCGGCCATCAAAAATTCCAACCGGCAGCAGCTCAGGGTGCGCTTGTTCGAGAGCGGTCTCAAGTTCATTCCGTCCAGCGAGGGCCTGGAGCAGCGGAAGTCCATAGCTTGGCTGGCCTTGGGTCCGCTACAAGTCGAGCAATGGGGCGAGGCGCCGAGGCCGGTGGATTTCCATGACGTCAAGGCCGATGTCGAGGCCATCGTCGCGCTGACCGGGAGGTCTGGCTGGCTGAACTTCACGGTGGCGCACCATCCGGCCCTCCACCCCGGCCAGTCTGCCGAAGTGCTCCTGAGTTCCGAGCCGCTAGGCTGGATTGGAATGCTGCATCCCCAACTGGAAAAGCAGCTGGGCTTCGATCAGCGGGTGTTCCTGGTGGAGCTGGATCAGACGGTGCTGCTGGGCCGGGAAGTGCCCCGGTTTACGTCGCTCTCCAAATTCCCCTCGGTGCGCCGTGATATCGCCGTCATTGTTGATGAAGCGGTGGCGGTGGGGTATTTGCTCGAAGCGGCCCGCCAGCAGGTCCGCAGCCTGTTGCGCGAGGTGGTGGTGTTCGATGTTTATCGTGGACCGGGTGTCGAGGAAGGAAGGAAGAGCGTGGCTTTGGGACTGGTCCTTCAGGATGAGACCGAAACCCTGGTCGACGCTCGCGTCGATGCAGCGGTGGCCAGTGTGATGGAGACCTTGTTCAACCGTTTTGCCGCACGTTTGAGGGATTAACGAATGACGCTGACCAAGAAAGACATGACCGAGCGGCTGCTCGAAACTCTCGATATCAACCGTAGGGATGCCAAGGATCTGGTTGAGCAGTTTTTTGAGGAAATCAAGGCGACCCTGATCCAGGGGGAGTCGGTCAAACTTTCCGGGTTTGGCAACTTTGAATTACGTGACAAGAGCGAGCGGCCCGGCCGGAATCCCAAGACGGGGGAGGAAATACCGATCACGGCCCGCCGGGTGGTGACGTTCAAGTCCGGACAGAAGCTCAGGGCCATGGTCGAGGCGTTCGACGGACAGATCAGCGAAGACCCATGATCCGCGCCGGCATCGTTGGCGGGACCGGGTACACGGGCGTTGAGCTCCTGCGCATCCTGGCCCTGCACCCCGGTGTTGAGATAGCCCGGGTGACGTCGCGTGGGGATGCCGGCAAACGCGTCGCGGAGGCCTATCCCAACCTGCGGGGCTTTGTCGATGCCGTCTTTGTCGAACCGACCCTTGAAACCCTCTCTGACTGCAGCGTCGTATTTTTTGCGACCCCCAATGGCACGGCCATGCGCATGGCGCCGGCCCTGCTGGAGCGTGGCGTCAGAATCATCGACCTCGCTGCCGATTTCCGCCTGAAGGACCCCAAGGTCTGGGCGCACTGGTATGGCGAACCCCATGCTTGCCCGGAGCTTCTTGCCGAGGCGGTGTATGGCTTGCCCGAAGTCAATCGCGAAGCGATCCGCACCGCCCGCCTCATCGCCTGTCCCGGCTGCTATCCCACCTCGGTGCAACTGGGTTTGCTGCCCTTGCTGGAGGCCGGCGTCATCCGCCATGAGCGCCTTATTGCCGACGTGAAATCGGGCGTCAGCGGCGCCGGACGCAAGGCTGAGATTCCCATCCTGATGAGCGAAACCGGCGAGAGTCTAAAGGCGTATGGGGTCAAGGGCCATCGGCACTGGCCGGAAATTTGCCAAGGTCTGGAGCGACTGGCGGGTGGCGCGGTCGGGCTGACCTTCGTACCGCATCTGATCCCGATGATACGCGGCATTCATGCCACGCTCTACGCGGTGCTGAAGGGCGAAGCGCCCGACCTGCAGGCGGTTTATGAGCAGCGCTATCGCGACGAGCCCTTTGTCGATGTCCTACCGGCGGGCTCTCACCCCGACACCCGCAATGTGCGGGGTATGAACGGCTGCCAGATTGCCGTGCATCGGCCACAGGAAGGCGATACCGTGGTGGTTCTGTCGGTCATCGATAACCTGGTCAAGGGCGCGGCTGGCCAAGCCGTGCAGAACATGAACCTGATGTTCGGGCTGGACGAGAGGGCAGGCCTCTCCGCCATAGGCCTTTATCCCTGATCCCATGGACCGGCAAGCCATCCTCGATCAATTGGTTACCCTGCGCGATTACGTGCGGTACGCCACCAGCCGGTTCACGGACTCCGGCCTGTTCTTCGGACATGGCACCGCCAGCGCGCTGGATGAAGCCGCCGCCCTCGTGCTGCATGTCCTACACCTGCCCTATGAATTGCCCGGCGCTTATTTTGAAGCCCGGCTGTTACCGCAGGAGCGCGAGCAGGTGCTGGACCTGCTCGAACGGCGTATTGAGGAACGCCGGCCACTGGCCTATCTGACCCATGAAGCGCCCTTTGCCGGACTGTCGTTTTACGTGGACGAGCGGGTACTGGTGCCGCGCTCGCCGATCGCCGAACTGATCGAAAGCCGTTTCTCGCCCTGGCTGGACGCCGATGCCGTCACGGACATTCTCGATCTCTGCACCGGCAGTGGCTGCATCGCCATTGCGGCGGCTTTGGCCTTTCCGGATGCCCACGTCGATGCGGTCGATATCTCGCCCGACGCCCTGGAGGTAACCCGTATCAACATCGCACGGCATGCCGTCGGCGATCGCGTTCGCGCTATCGAGTCCGATGTATACGCGGCGCTAGACGAGCAACAGTATGATCTGATCGTCAGTAATCCGCCCTACGTGAATGCCGCCGAGTGGAGCGATTTGCCCGCCGAGTTTCACGCCGAGCCGCGCCTCGGGCTTGAGTCCGGGGAAGATGGGCTGGATTGTGTGCGGGTAATCCTCACGGATGCCGCCCGTCACCTCAAGCCGAACGGCACTCTGGTCGTCGAGGTCGGCAGCGCGGCGGAAGCCCTGGAAGAAACCTTCCCGGAGGTGCCGTTCTGCTGGCTGAATTTCGAGCACGGCGGGGATGGTGTTTTTCTGCTGACGGCGGAACAGGTGCGGCAGTTTTTTTCCCGAGGCTAAGCTCCGCCCAGACGGGCGCAGGAGACAGCATGATGTTTTCAGCGAAAAATGAATTCACCCGCTCTCCGGTTTCGCGGGCTGCGCTGGCGCGGCTTCTTGCGGTACTGATGGTTTGCGTGGCGCTGTCGGGCTGTAAATCAGTCGCCAGACAGTCACCCCTGCCACCCGATGCCAAGGTGCTGGCCTTTGGCGACAGCCTGACGTTTGGGACCGGAGTGCTGCCGGAGGAGGGATATCCCGCCGTGCTGCAGTCGCTCATCAACCGGGAAGTGATCAACGCGGGGGTGCCTGGCGAAACCACCACCGAGGGACTCAAGCGCCTGCCCATCTGGTTGAATGAATACGAGCCCAAGCTGCTGGTGCTCTGCCATGGTGCCAACGATCTGCTGCGCTCGCTGAGCGAGGAAAAAGCGGCGGACAACCTCCGGGCCATGGTCAGGATGGCCCGAGATCGGGGTATTGATGTGCTATTGATTGCCGTGCCGAAATTCGGCGCAATGCGCTCGCCGCCGACGTTTTACGAGGATATCGCCACTGAATTCGATATACCCATTGAAAAGAACACCCTGGATGACATAGTCCGCAAACGTACCCTCCGGTCGGACACGGTCCATCCCAATGCGGAAGGCTACCGGCTGCTAGCGCAGGCCGTGGCCAAGCGCTTGCAAAAATCCGGCGCTCTCTAAACCGTCTCTAAGCAGGCACCGCTTTGCGCCTCAAGGGTTAGCCGCTCCAGCGTAAGCCACCCACACCCACAGGCACTCCTGATGTCCGGAAACACCTACGGCAAACTCTTCACAGTCACCTCGTTCGGCGAAAGTCACGGCCCGGCCATCGGCGGCATCGTCGACGGCTGTCCCCCAGGCCTTGAGCTGTCCGAGGCGGATTTACAAGTTGACCTCGATCGCCGCCGGCCGGGCACGTCGCGCCACACGACCCAACGCCGCGAACCCGATGCGATAAAAATCCTGTCCGGCGTGTTCGAGGGCAGGACTACGGGCACTTCGATCGGGCTCCTGATCGAGAATGTCGATCAGCGCTCGAAGGACTACGGCAAAATTGCCGAACAATTCCGTCCGGCGCATGCCGACTACACCTATCACATGAAGTACGGCATCCGCGATTACCGGGGCGGCGGCCGTTCCTCGGCGCGCGAAACCGCCATCCGTGTCGCGGCAGGCGCTATCGCAAAAAAATATCTGCGCGTGCGTTACGGGATTGAAGTGCGCGGTTACCTGGCCCAAATAGGTCCCATCAAGGTGGACCGGGTGGTCTGGGACGAGGTCAGAAATAACCCGTTCTTCTGCCCGGATCCCGATAAGATCACCGCACTGGAAGCCTACATGGATGCCCTGCGCAAGGAGGGCGATTCGATTGGCGCACGCATCAACATCGTGGCGAGTGGCGTGCCGCCTGGCTGGGGCGAGCCCATTTTCGATCGGCTGGATGCTGATCTGGCGCATGCGCTGATGAGCATCAATGCCGTCAAGGGCGTGGAAATCGGCGGTGGCTTCGCCTGTGTCGAGGCCCGGGGCTCCGAGTTTCGCGATGAGATGACACCGGAAGGATTCCTCTCCAACCACGCCGGCGGCATTCTGGGCGGCATTTCCTCGGGCCAGGAGATCGTCGCCAGTATAGCCCTGAAGCCCACGTCCAGCCTGCGTCTGCCGGGCCATTCGGTGAATGTGCGCGGCGAACCGGTCGAAGTCATCACCACGGGCCGGCATGATCCTTGTGTCGGCATCCGCGCCACGCCCATCGCCGAGGCCATGACCGCCATCGTGCTGCTCGATCACTGCCTGCGGCACCGAGGCCAGAACGCCGATGTTCAACCCGGCCTCACACCCGTGCCGGCCAGCGTGTAGCTCCCTCCTTCATCACCGCGAGAGTCGCGCATGGCGCAGCGTGTGCCGCAAGTCCGGCTCTCCAGCTTCTATCTCGCCTACTTTGCCATCCTCGGGGTTCTGATCCCCTACTGGCCTTTGTATTTGCAGGAGGCAGGCCATGATCCCGCACGAATTGGCGTGATCATGGCCATCATTCCGGCGACCAAAATCATCTCTCCGGCCTGTTGGGGTTGGCTGGCCGATCGTACCGGCAGAACACTGCGGCTGATTCGCTGGGCGGCCTTTCTGTCGCTGGCGGGCTTTTGCGGATTGTTCGTCGAGCGCACCGGATTGGCAACGCTGGTGGGGGTGATGGTCGTCTTCAGCTTTTGCTGGAATGCCACGCTGCCGCTGTTCGAAACCATCACCCTCGGCCATCTGGCACACCAGATGTCTCGCTACAGCCGCATCCGCCTGTGGGGGTCGGTGGGGTTCATCGGGACCGTCTGGGGGATGGGCGAAATTCTCGACGGGTTTCTGCCTCTCGTGCGGCTGCCCGAGATGATCGCCATACTGCTGGGGCTGCAATGGCTGGTCAGCCTGCTGGTGCCGCCTTGCGTGGAAGCGCATCCGGCGGGTTCCAACCTCTCCATGCGAGGCATCCTCAAGCGCGGGGAAGTGATTGGCTTTTTCCTGGCCGCGTTGCTCCTGCAGGTGGCGCACGGGCCGTATTACGCGTTTTACTCCGTCTATCTCGATGGGCACGGGTTTTCCGACAGCGCCATTGGCCAGCTCTGGGCCCTGGGGGTGCTGGCGGAAATCGGCCTGTTTCTGGTTTTGCACCGGGTTTACCATTACCTCAGCCTCAGAACGCTGTTTCTAGGGAGCCTCGCCTTGAGCGTTGTCCGCTGGCTGATGATAGGCTGGGGTATCGAAAGCCTGAGCCTTCTGGTCATCGCCCAGTTGCTGCATGCCGTAACCTTCGGCTGCGCGCACGCGGCCGCCATCCTTATAGTCCACAAAAATTTTCAGGGGCCCCACCACGCCAAGGGGCAGGCGCTCTACAGCGGGATTTGTTACGGCTTGGGCGGTGCCATCGGTAGCGTGTACAGCGGGCAGCTCTGGACTGTATGGGGCCCCGCCTGGGTTTTCACGGCGGTGGCCGGAGTCAGCCTCTTTGGGTGGCTGATAGCATGGCCAACAGTCGGACGGAAGGGCCGGTGAAGGAGCCAGAGGGCGGATTCAGTGTGCCGCGAGCCGTCTCACCGGGCTGGATTCGACCAGCAGGAACTCCAGCAGGGCCTTCTGCGCATGGAGGCGATTTTCGGCTTCGTCCCACACCACGCTTTGCGGGCCTTCCAGGACGCCGGCGCTGACTTCTTCGCCGCGGTGGGCAGGGAGGCAGTGCATGAAAATGGCATCCCTGGCCGCCAGCGCAATCAGTTTCTCATCCACCTCGTAGCCCCGGAAGGCGCGTTCGCGCTTGGCCTGCTCCTCCTCCTGGCCCATGCTGGCCCAAACATCGGTCACGATCAGGTCAGCACCACGAGCCGCCTCGGCCGGGTCACGCAGCACCCGCACCCGGTCGCCGGCCCGGGCGAGAAACTCGGCCGCCGGCTCGTAGCCTTCCGGGCAGGCGATGTCGAGGCGAAAGTCCAGCATGCCGGCGGTTTCGATATACGAATGGCACATGTTATTGCCATCGCCGATCCAGGCGACCCGACGGCCGGCGATGTCGCCGCGATGCTCGAAATAGGTCTGCATGTCGGCCAGCAACTGGCAGGGATGGCTACGGTCGGTGAGCCCGTTGATGACCGGCACACGGGAATGATGGGCAAAGATCTCGACGGTCCGGTGCGAGTGGGTGCGCAGCATAATGCAGTCGACCATGCGCGAAATCACCCGGGCGGAATCCTCGATGGGCTCGCCGCGCCCGAGCTGCGTGTCGCGCGGTGACAGGAAGATGGCCGCGCCACCGAGCTGGATCATCCCGGCCTCGAAGGAAATACGGGTGCGGGTGGACGACTTCTCGAAGAGCATGCCGAGTACCTTGTTTTTCAGGGGCTCATAAGAGGTTCGTGATTGCTTGAGTTCGATGGCCCGCTGAATGATGCCGCGAAATTCGGTGGGGCTGAGGTCGGACAGGTTTACCAGATGCCGTAAAGTCATGGGGTTCTCCTGGCCTCAGCGCGCCGTAAAATCGTTGACGAGGCGAACGACGCCATCGATGAGATATTGCGTTTCGTCGTCGCTGAGAATGAGGGGGGGTAACAGGCGGATCGTGCGTTCCGCCGTGACGTTGATGAGAAAGCCTTGTGCCAG
>JAJRDJ010000416.1 GCA_028678445.1 Methylococcaceae bacterium | reverse complement strand
GGCACTTCCCGGGCGAGATGGCGATACCGCAGCAGGGCCTCCTTGAGCGGGCGATAGATCGGGAAGTGCGGCTCCAGGGTAGCAAGAATGCTTGCGGGGTGCGGGCTTTGCGTGATGTCCCGCACGCGCTTTGGCACATCCAGCCGCTTCGGCTCGACATTGAGCCCGAAGCCCACCGCGCGGGGATTGATGCGGCCGAGGTACACATTGGCGACATAGCGCGTGGCCGCGACGCTCAGCGCCACATCAAAGGCCGCGACAGCTGCAGGATCACCCGATTTCAACTCCGGTCTGGCCAGCCATTTCGCCAGCAGTTCGGCATCATAATCAACAGCATTCAGCCCCTCGTCATCCGCCCGCGCGAGAGCCTCCACCATGACTTTTGCCTGGGGGGTCGGCTGCCCATCGCGAACCCAGAGCGGGACCGGTTCCAGCTGGCCGTAAAGTTGGGACAGCGTCTTGGCTACATCGGAAAATTTGCCCCAGCGGAGATTCGGGTGTTTGCCTGATTGGAGCAACTTCTGAATGTCGTTGCCTACGGCTTCGGCATGCACGCCGGGGGCTGCCTGCACCATCAGCAAGGCCATCCATACCCACCCGGCCAGGTTCATCGCGCCCTTGGCCATCGTTTGAAAATTCTTCATCCGCCAGATTTCCCGCTCCAAAACCCACACTCACACTGTACATCCATTAGGCAGGTCGCCAATATCTGGCGCTTCCTTCACGGTAAAACACGAAAAGTATAGCCGTGACCGAGCAGCATGCCGCGAAACTCACCTGACACCGGTTGCTATTTACCAAGTACTTTACTTGGTAATTAAATAGGACTAATATGGTACCCAATAGAGGGACTACACCATCATGCTCCGCATCAGCAAACTCAGCGATTACGCGATCATCATTCTGGGCCACATGGCGAAGGCGCCGGAGGAGACCTATGCCGCGACCGATCTGGCGGAATCCGCAGGAGTCGCCGGGCCAACGGTAAGCAAGGTGCTGAAGGCGTTGGCCCGCGCCGATGTGCTGCGCTCCACCCGGGGCGCGAAGGGCGGCTATCAACTGGCGCAGGCGCCGGAAGCCACGACCATCGCCAGCATCATCGCCGCGCTGGAAGGCCCCATCGCCCTGACCGAGTGCGGACTGGACGAAGCCCTGTGCGAGCAAGCCTCCTCCTGTCATGTCCGGGCCAACTGGTCCGTGCTCAACCGGGCCATACAGCGCTCACTGGAATCCATAACCCTGTCCGACATGGCCAGTCCCATGAGCAAGGCGCCGGACGGGTTCCACATACCGCTCACCCGCATTTCCGTTCAGTCAAGACGCAACACGGAGTAAGACCCATGGCGGCCACCGCAGAAACACTCGAAAACATCATTCACAAGGACTACAAACCTGGCTTCGTGACCGATATGGAGGCCGACACCCTGCCACCGGGACTCAACGAAGACGTGATCCGCGCCATCTCGGCCCGCAAGGGGGAACCGGAATGGATGCTGCAATGGCGGCTTGTAGCCTACCGGCATTGGCTGACCATGACCGAACCGACCTGGGCTTACGTGCATTACGAGCCAGTCGATTACCAGAGCATCAGCTACTACTCCGCCCCCAAGACCAAGGCAGGCCCGAAGAGCCTGAACGAAGTCGATCCCAAACTGCTGGAAACCTACAAGAAACTGGGGATTCCCTTGTACGAGCAGGAACGGCTGGCGGGCGTCGCCGTGGATGCCGTATTCGATAGCGTTTCAGTGGCCACCACCTTCAAGGACAAGCTGGCGGCGGCGGGCGTAATTTTCTGCTCAATGTCGGAAGCGGTGAAGGAACACCCCGAGCTGGTCAGGCAATACCTCGGTTCGGTGGTGCCGCCGTCCGATAATTTCTTTGCGGCGCTGAACTCGGCGGTGTTCTCCGACGGCTCCTTTGTCTTCATCCCGAAAGGGGTGCGCTGCCCGATGGAGCTGTCCACCTACTTCCGCATCAACGCGGCCAATACCGGCCAGTTCGAGCGGACGCTGATCATTGCCGAGGAAGGCAGCCATGTCAGCTATCTGGAGGGCTGTACCGCGCCGATGCGCGACGAGAATCAGCTGCATGCCGCCGTGGTCGAACTGGTGGCGCTGGACCATGCGGAGATCAAGTATTCGACCGTGCAGAACTGGTATCCGGGCGACGAGGAAGGACGCGGCGGCATCTACAATTTCGTCACCAAGCGTGGCGACTGCCGGGGCCGCAAGTCCAAAATTTCCTGGACCCAGGTCGAAACCGGTTCCGCCATCACCTGGAAGTATCCGAGCTGCATCCTGCGCGGCGATGATTCGGTGGGCGAGTTCTACTCCGTAGCCGTCACCAACCATTGCCAGCAGGCCGACACCGGCACCAAGATGATCCACATCGGCAAGAACACCACCAGCACGATCATTTCCAAGGGCATCTCTGCCGGCCGCGCCCAGAACAGCTATCGCGGGCAGGTGAAGATCCTCAAGAGCGCCGAGAACGCCCGCAATTACACACAATGCGACTCGCTGCTGATCGGCGACCGCTGCGGCGCGCATACCTTCCCCTACATCGAGGTCAAGCAACCCACGGCGCGCCTGGAGCACGAAGCCACCACCTCGAAGATCAGCGATGACCAGTTGTTTTTCTGCCAGCAGCGCGGCCTCTCGGCCGAAGATGCCGTATCGATGATCGTCAACGGCTTTTGCAAACAGGTCTTCAAGGAACTGCCGATGGAATTCGCCGTGGAAGCGCAGGCCCTCCTGGGCATCAGCCTGGAAGGCAGCGTGGGGTAATGGACCCAAGCTCAAAAAAACCTGAAAAATCGAAAGACCATGTTAAGCATCAACAAACTCCTGCCCGAAGGCTGGGATGAAGCGCAGCATAATCCCAGCAAATCGGCCACAAATGCTGGGGTTCCGCGAATACGCTCCACCCTAGCTATAGCCCTAGATAAAACCAAGAACTCAACATGCTAAGTATCAAAAACCTCCAGGCCCGCGTCGAAGACAAACCCATCCTCAAGGGCATCAGCCTTGACGTGAAACCCGGCGAGGTCCACGCCATCATGGGCCCGAACGGCTCCGGCAAGAGCACCCTGGCCCATGTCCTCGCCGGCCGCTCCGGTTATGAGGTCACGGGCGGCGGCGTGACCTACAAGGGCAAGGACCTGCTCGATATGAAACCCGAGGAGCGGGCTCGCGAGGGCGTGTTCCTGGCATTCCAGTACCCGGTCGAAATCCCCGGCGTCAGCAATATCTACCTGCTGAAAGCCGCCCTGAACGCCATCCGCAAGCATCGCGGCGATAGCGAAGTCGATGCCATGGATTTCCTGCAACTGGTCAAGGCCAAGATCAAGGCCCTGAATCTGGACGAGCAGTTTCTCTATCGCGGCATCAACGAGGGCTTTTCCGGCGGCGAGAAAAAGCGCAATGAAATTCTTCAGATGGCGATACTCGAGCCAAGTCTCTGTATTCTCGATGAAACCGACTCCGGGCTCGATATCGACGCCTTGAAGATCGTCGCCGAAGGCGTGAATGGCCTGCGCTCGCCGGAGCGCTCATTCATCATGGTGACCCACTACCAGCGCCTGCTCGATTACATCAAGCCGGACTTCGTCCATGTCCTTGCCCAGGGCCGCATCGTCAAGTCCGGCGGGGCGGAGCTGGCGCATGAACTGGAGGAGAAAGGGTACGGCTGGATCGACCAGACCGTCGCCGCGTAAGGGAGCAACACACCATGCACTACGCCGAGCATTACCGCGATGTGGCCACCGATCTGCCGGGCCAACAGCTGCCCTGGCTACAGACCTTGCGGCAGCGGGCCGAGCTTCAGTTCTCGACGGGCGGCTTTCCATCGCCCCGCGAAGAGGAATGGCGCTATACGAATATCACCCCGATCGAGAAAAAACGCTTCCTGCCGGGCCGTGTACAGGGACCCGCGCCAGTTGATAGCACTTTGATAGCGCGCCATCGTCTGGCGGATAGCTGGTTATTGGTATTCGTGGACGGGCTCTTCTCTGCCGAGCATTCCGTGCTCGACGACTTGCCCGAGGGGGTCAACATACTTCCCATGGCGACCGCCCTGGAACGTTGTCCGGAAGCTGTCGAGCCCTTGCTTCAGCAAGTGGCCGGGAGGGAGACACATGGATTTATCGACTTCACCACCGCCTACTTCAGGGATGGCGCCTTCATCCAGATCGCGGATGGCGTGGTGCTGGAGAAGCCGGTGCATATCCTCAACATGGCGACGCGGCCGGATGGCTTGGCGGTCCTGCGGCATATCATCGCGCTGGAAAAAAATGCGGAGGCGAGCGTCATTGAAACCTATGCGGGCGAGCCGAATGTAGGCGCGCTCACCACCGCCGTGACCGAGATTGCGCTGGGCGAAAATGCCAGCCTGGAACACACTAAATTGCAGGCCGAGAGCAGCCGGAGCTACCACTTCGGCGGCATCTACGCGAGACAGCAGGCTTTCGCCCGCCTTCGCCAGCATCACGCGGCGTTTGGTGGCCTCATCGCCCGCACCGAAATCCACAGCCACCTCGGCAAGGGTGCCGAGTGCGAGCTGAATGGCCTGTTTCTGGCATCGGGCCGCCATCACCTGGATACCCACACACTGATTCGCCATACCGAGCCCAACGCCAGTAGCCGTGAGCATTACCGGGGGATTGCCTCCGAGCGCGGTCGGGGCGTTTTCTCCGGGCGCATCGTGGTGGAAAAGGATGCCCAGAAGACTGACGCAGAAATGAATAACCGGAATCTTCTGCTCTCCGAAGAGGCCGAGATCGACAGCAAACCGCAACTGGAAATCCATGCCGATGATGTAAAGTGCGCACACGGCGTGACGGTCGGCCAACTGGATGCCGCCGCTGTGTTTTATCTGGAATCGCGGGGCATCGACCAGCACGCTGCCCGCAACATGCTGACCTTCGGCTTCGCCAACGAGATGGTGGAGAAAATCCGCCATGAAGGGCTTCGGCATCAGGTTCGGG
>JAJRDJ010000415.1 GCA_028678445.1 Methylococcaceae bacterium | reverse complement strand
GGTTTGATCTTCGGCTTGATGGCGTGCAAAAAGAATACCGATCAGGCGGACGCGACCCAGCCGCTTCAGCAATCATTCCAGTCCGCGGAACCGCCGGTGCAGCAAGCCATCGCCACCGCGACCACGAGTCTCAAGGCCGGAAACTATTCCGAGGCCACCCGCGCCTTGACGCCCGTCGTGACCAGCCGTCAGTTGACGGAAGCGCAGAAACAGGCGGTGGGGGTCGCGCTGAAGCAAATCAACCAGGCTATCGCCGCTAATCCCAAGCTCGACAGCAAGGAAATGTACGAGATGCGGCAGAAACTATTCCAAGCCGTACGGGGCAACTCCCGCTTTTAGAACTGAGCCCGATTCAAATCTGTGCCGGAGGTCCTGGTTGATGTTTGTGCCGCGCGCCTCCTTAGATGGCTGAGCGACTGAACACGTGTCATGGAGACTGCTAACGCTAGAGTGCTTAAGGCTATACAGCATGTCGAACCCGACATCACCCCCGTCAACCTTGGCGGCATTTACGGCCTCGAACGATGGCAGCAGCGGTTTGGGGTCGCATCCGAATTGGAGCTCCGCCGCCAGCTCGACCTCGATATCGAATACGCGCGTCCCGTGTACCAAGGCGCTCGGCTGCAGGAAGGGCTTGGCATCTGGGGAACGCCCGTGGACGGTGTGTTTTCTTCCGATGGGGTCGGCTATGGCAGCGACCGGGGCAATTTCCCGTTGCAGAACTGTAGCAGCGTTGCGGAAATCGAACAGTTCGCCTGGCCGAGTCCCGATGACTTTAATTACGATGTCATTGCTACCGTGCTGCGGAAGATTCCCGAGCACAAAGCCAAACGTGTTGATGGGAAATACGGCCTCCTCAAGGAGGGCAAGAGCCCCGAGCAATGCGCTCAGGGTGGGCCTTGGGTGCCTTTGATCTGCACCCTGTTCGATCTGTTCGGCATGCAGGAGACCCTGCTCAATTTCCACTTGCGGCCCATGGTGATGGAGGCCGCGATCCGAAGGATCGAGGAATTCACACTCGAATTCGCCCGCCGATCCATGCAGGCGGGCCGCGGTTTGGCCGACATCTATTTCTATGGCGATGACTTCGCGACCCAGCGGGGCCTGATGATTTCCCCGGCGCAGTGGCGCCAGTTTTTGAAACCCACCTACCGGAAGGTGTTCGCGCTCGCCAAGAGCATGGGTTACCGGGTCTGGTTTCATAGCTGCGGGACCTTTCGTCCCGTGCTGGGGGACCTGGTGGATTGCGGAATGGATGTCTGGGAAACCGTGCAGGCTCACCTGCCGGGCAACGAGCCCGAATCGCTGAAGCGGGACTTCGGCAAGCATATCACGTTTTACGGGGCGATCAGCACCCAACACACCCTTCCGGAAGGAACCGCCGATCAAGTGCGCGCGGAGGTGCGGCAACGCATTCGGGTGCTCGGCGAAGGCGGCGGCTACATCTGTGGCAGCGACCATGGCATCATGCCCGACGTGCCGATTGACAATGTCCTGGCGCTGATTGACGAAGCCAGACGTTTCCGTCGTTGAAGAAATGTCCAACCCATCCTGATACCCACTGCGATGCCCTACCATCCTCTCGACCACCACTCCGCTGCCCGATACGTCAAAGCGGCGGGCCTCTTTCCTAAGGCCTCCGCCCTGAACGTGACGGAAATCGGAGACGGAAACATCAACATGGTTTTCCGGTTGCAGGACAAGCACAACGGTCACTCCGTGATCTTAAAACATGCCTTCCCATACGTCCGTTGCGTGGGCAAGAGCTGGCCGCTGACCCTGGACCGCATTCGAATCGAGGCTGACGCCCTCGAAATCCAGCACCGCTACGTCCCCGGGCTCGTGCCCAGAATCCTCCATCGCAACAACGAAATGGCGCTCGTCGTCATGGAGGATCTTGGGCGGATGGAGGTCATGCGCAAAGGCATGAACAAGCTGCGTAAATACGGCCGCTTTGCCGAGCACATCTCAACTTTCATGGCCAATGTGCTGTTCTTCACCTCGGACCTGTTTCTCGCCGCGCGCGAGAAGAAGGCCTTGTCCGGTCGTTTCGACAATCCTCTGTGTCAGATCACAGAAGATCTGATCTTTACCGAGCCCTACTTTGACTGTGCGCGCAATAAGGTCAATCCGGCGCTGCGGCCTTACTGCGAAAGGGTGTTCTGGAGAAAGTCTGCTTTGCGCCTGGAGGCCGCGAAGCTGAAGGAGAAGTTCTTAACCCAGGGCCAGTGCCTGATCCATGGCGACTTGCACACGGGCTCCATTCTCGCCAACGCGACGGAGACGAAGGTTTTCGATAGCGAATTTGCGTTCGTGGGGCCGGCGGCCTTTGATCCCGGCTTGCTAGTGGGCAACTTTTTCATCAACTTTCTTTCCTTAAACGGCAAGGAGTTTTCCCGGGCGGAGAAGCGGGCTTACCAGCGCTATGTGCTGGAATCGGTGCGGAAGATCTATCAACTGTTCGAGCGGAAGTTTCGCCGCAACTGGGACCAGCACTGCAAAGAACCGGCATTTGTTGTTCCCGGGTTCCAGGATTATTACCTGCGCCAGATGTTCGAGGACACCCTTGGATTCGCCGCCACGGAGATGATCCGGCGCACCCATGGCCTGGCACATAATAGCGATGTGGACGAGATTGAAGATCTCACGCGCAGAGGAGATGTTCAGATTGCCATCCTCGAAACGGCGGAGGAAATCATGCTGCGCCGCAAGGAGTTTAGGAGAATGGATGAGGTTGTGGCGCTGGTTGAGCAGAGAGGGTTTTCGGCCGAAGGCCAACGACCCCGGAAGAACCGAAACTAGAGGAACCTGTCATGTTTATTGTCGAATCCTACCCTTTGGCCGTTGCGCTGTGTTTCGTCACGATGCTCTGCTGGGGCTCCTGGGCCAATACCCAGAAGCTCGCCAGTAAAGAATGGCGGTTTCAGCTCTTTTACTGGGATTACGCCATCGGCGTGTTTCTGCTGGCGATGGTCCTCGCGTTCACACTCGGAAGCATGGGCAGCGAAGGGCGGAGCTTCCTGGCTGACTTGCGGCAAGCCGACCGCCGATGGTTCGAGTCGGCATTCGTCGGGGGATTCCTGTTCTACCTCGCCAACATTCTGCTGGTGGCGGCCATTGACATCGCAGGAATGGCCGTCGCCTTTCCGGTGGGCGTCGGCTTGGCCCTCGTCCTGGGTGTCCTCACCACTTACCTCGAAAC
Source organism: Methylococcaceae bacterium (assembly GCA_028678445.1). Lineage (GTDB taxonomy): Bacteria > Pseudomonadota > Gammaproteobacteria > Methylococcales > Methylococcaceae > UBA6136. Next base: position 417 of record JAJRDJ010000415.1, on the reverse strand, counting down.
TCGCCAGGGCAACGTGCCATTGCTAGCGCTGGGAGCCGCCGCAGTCACGATTGCGATCGTCCTCGACGGCCTGGCCTACCAGCGGCTGGCCCGGAGCGGGCGGAAAACGCCCCTCAAGGGCATCATCATTTCCGTGATCTCCGGCATGCTGCTTGGCTGGTCCTACAGCTTTGCCGCCCGCACCATCGGCCAATTCGATGCGAGTACCCGGGTGCTCGAAGCCGCCAAGCTTAGTCCTTACACGACAGTCGTGCTGTTTTCGGCGGGGTTGCTGCTTTCCAACTTTGTTTGGAACAGCATCATGATGATCAAGCCTCTCTCCGGAGAACCGGTGCCATTCGTTGACTACTTCCGCAAAGGAACTGTTCGCCTGCACCTCATCGGCATTCTGGGCGGCGTCATTTGGAACCTCGGCAT
>JAJRDJ010000070.1 GCA_028678445.1 Methylococcaceae bacterium | reverse complement strand
CACTTACGCCTCCGGCGGTTCCTGACGCTCCGGCGCTATGGGGGGTGGAACCCCGGGCATGCTCAGGCCCAAGCTGAACTCGGCGCCACCCGTGCCGCGATTTCTCGCCTCAATCCAGCCACCATGCGCCTCGACAATGGCTTTGCAGATAGCCAAGCCCAAGCCCGAGCCGCTTTGAGCCCCTTCCATACTGCCTCGAACAAACTTCTCAAAGATGTGCTTTTCCTTGCCCTGCGGAATCCCCGGTCCTCGATCTGCTACCGAGAGGGTGAAGGCGAACGCTGTCCTCTCGGCCGTTATATCAATAGGGCTGCCGGGTGGTGTGTAGCGAATGGCATTTTCCAGAAGATTGACCAGAACCTGCTCGATCATCACAGAATCGACATGAATCATCGGCGGGTTGGTGGGCCTGATAATAACCTTTACAGGCCGACCCTCGAGAGGCTTGTCCAGCCGCAGGAGCACGGTGCCAATGATCTCTTCGATCAGGTACCAGTCCCGCCTGAGCTTGATAGCCCCCGCTTCCAGCTTGGCCATGTCCAGGATGTTGTTGACCAGAGTGGTCATGCGCAGGGCTTCTTCATAAATTCCGGTATTGAGTTCTTGACGATCCCTCTCGGTCAAGCCCGAATCAGTTTCCGAAAGGGTACTGGCCGAGCCTACGATGGTGGCCAAGGGGGTTCGCAAATCATGGGAGATTGACGTCAGCAGTGAATTACGGAGACGCTCCGACTCGATTTCCAGCAGGGTCGATTTGGCTTGATCGGCGAGGTAATGCCGCTGGGCGGTCTGGATGACCAGACCCATGATCGTTTCCAGTAGCTTTCTTTGCTCAGGCAGGAAAATGCGCCGGAGATTGGCGGGTTCGATAGCCAGAACTCCCATGACGTTGCCGGTAAACGCCATGGGGAAGTAGACGGCTTTGCTGCCCGCCAGGGTGTTGGTGCCTTTTCCCGCCACTTCATTATGATCGTAAACCCATTGGGCAACGCCGAGATCCGTGCCCTGCAACGATTCCTTGACTGCCCGCTCGCGAGGGTGGTGAATGCGGCCCTCTTCATCCGGTAATAGAATGACATTCCGCCCCCCGAATTCCTGCATGAAATAACGGACAGCAATACCCATGCAGTCGCTGATGCCGTGGCTGTCGGCCAGTTCCTTGCTCAGGGCATACAACAGGGTCGCCCGGCGTTCCCGATGACCCGCCACCTTGGCCTGATAGCGGACGTTGTCCATCAGGTGGCTCGTGATAAAGGCCACCGCCACCATGCCGCCAAACGTGACGAGATATTGGGCGTCCGCCACTGAAAAGCTGTGGTAGGGCTTGACAAACAGAAAATCGAAGGCGGCAACGGCGAGTGCCGAGCCAACGATTGAAGGACCCTTGCCAAAGCGCATGGCGATCAATACCACGCCCAACAGATAGACGATGACAATGTTGTCCAGCTCAAAACGGGGGACCATGGAGTAGGCAAGCAAAGTGCTTATCGCTGTCACGAGGACACTCCAGAAATAGCCCTGGTAACGATGCCATGGGGCCGTGACAGAGGCGTCTTTCAAGCCGGGTAACGACCCTTGCCTGAATAGCGGCCCCTCGCTACGGAGTGGCACTGCAGAATCCTGCACCTGAGGGCTGCCCATCAGGTAAACGTTAATGTTATGGGCCTCGCTGATGATGCTGTCGACCACCGAGCCCATCAGCCAACGCTTCCAGCCCCGCCGGCTGGGTTTGCCCATCACGATCTTGGTGATATTCCGCTCCCTGGCGAATTCAATGATGCCAGCACTCATGTTGGTGGCGCTCAATGCCACCGTTTCGGCGCCGAGTTCCTCCGCCAGTTTGAGCATTCTGAGTACTGCGTCCCGCTGCTCGGCCGGGAGGTGCTGTAACTCGGGCGTCTCCACATACATCACAATCCACTCGGCGCGCAATCCGGCGGCAAACCGTTTGCCGGCGCGGATCAACCGCTCGGCCATGGGCGTTGGGCCAACACAGACCAGGACCCGCTCGGCCACGTACCAGACTTCACGGATGGCATGGTCCTCGCGGTAAAGCTGCATCTGGGCATCGACTCTTTGGGTGGCCTGGCGTAGGGCCAGCTCCCGCAGCGCGATCAGATTGCCTTTGCGAAAAAAATTGGCGGAGGCTCGTTTGGCCTGCTCCGGTAGGTATACCTTGCCTTCCTTGAGGCGGTTCAGCAGTTCGTCCGGGGGTAGATCGACCAGCCCGATTTCATCAGCATTCTCGAAGATCGTATCGGGCACGGTTTCGCGGACGCGAATCCCGGAGATTTGGCCCACATCATCATTCAGGCTTTCGAGGTGCTGCACATTGAGTGTGCTGTAGACATTAATGCCCGCTTCCAGCAACTCATCGACATCCTGCCAACGCTTGGGATGGCGCGATCCCGCGGCATTGCTGTGCGCCAGTTCATCGACGAGGATAAGTGCAGGGCGTCGCTGGAGGGCTCCATCCAGATCAAACTCTTGCAGGATGACACCCTTGTAATTCAACTGACGGGGGGGGAGAACCGCCAAACCCTCCAATAGGGCGGCCGTTTCCGCGCGCCCATGGGTTTCCACCCATCCGACCACCACGTCAACGCCCTCGGAACGCCGCTCTCTGGCAGCTTCCAACATCGCATAGGTTTTCCCGACCCCGGCCGCCGCCCCAAAGAAAATCTTGAGCTTGCCACGGT
>JAJRDJ010000414.1 GCA_028678445.1 Methylococcaceae bacterium | reverse complement strand
TTCAACACTTTGGTGCCTTTGTAGTTCTTTTTGGGAGCGATAGCTCCGGGCAGGATACTGGAAGTGGCTGAGACGGAGGGTGCTCGATAGACATCCAGCCAAGGTCCCGAGAGGTCTCCCGCAGTTGCTGTGATGCTGATACTGGCCAGGATCAAGGCCAATAAAGTGGTGTTTTTATTCTTCACGATGCATCTCCTGTTGAAGCTATTACAGTGCTGAAGTTGATTTAAATTATCGCCAACTAAAGAATCAGTATAACCGGCATCCTGGTCAATCATGGTATTCCTTGATCCGGGTGCTGCTTGCTGGTTATCAAATGACGCCTGGCGCGGGACTAAGGGTTGTAGCCATCTCTCTCTGAGTCATCTTGGGTTCATGGTCGCTGTCACCGGCCGGGGTTACCCATCCTGTTAAGGGCGATGGCTACCCCTGTCACGGGCTTGCGCCGTTAGCGTAGCAGCTTCACCCGGTTCTTTATCAGCATCTCCTAATCGAGCGGATATCCGTAACATTTCCCGACGGGAACCGGGCAGAGTCATTAAGCCGTCAGGACTCCCCAAAATGATGCATGATTAACACCTCCCTCCAGAATTGGTGCAATCGGGGTGCGGTTTGTAGTCTGATATCCCGTCAACCCCTCGAAACTGGACATGGCCTAATACTTGCCTTGGTTCTAGTCATGAATACGCAAAAACTCCCTCCCTTCTACAACGAAATGCACGCTGCCGATGGATCGGTGCGTGAAATCTACCTGCCCTACGCGCGGTGGCTTGAGGCGCTGCCAGCGGGCACTCTGGAGCGCAAAAGCGCCGAGGCGGAACTCCTTTTCAGGCGGCTGGGCATCACCTTTGCCGTCTATGGCGAGGCGGATGGGGCCGAGCGGCTGATCCCTTTCGATATCGTGCCGCGCATTTTCGGGACGCGAGAATGGCAGCGCCTGGAACAGGGGCTCAAGCAGCGGGTCAAGGCGCTGAATGCCTTCCTGCACGATATCTATCACGAACAGGAGATCATCAAGTCCGGCGTGATCAGCGCGCAACAGGTGCTGGGCAATGCCCTGTACCGGCCCGAGATGCGGGGCATCGATTTGCCCAACCAGGTGTACGCGCATATTGCCGGTATCGATCTGGTCCGGGTCGAGCAGAATGAGTTCTATGTGCTGGAGGACAATCTGCGCACGCCATCCGGAGTGTCCTACATGGTGGAAAACCGCAAGACCATGATGCGGCTGTTCCCCGAATTGTTCGCCACCCATGCCATCGAACCGGTCGAGCATTATCCGCAGATGCTGCTGGACACGCTGAGGGAGGCCGCGCCGCCCTATGTCACCAACCCGGTCATCGTGGTGCTGACGCCTGGCGCCTATAACAGCGCCTATTTCGAGCACGCCTTTCTCGCCAGCCAGATGGGTGTCGAGCTGGTGGAGGGACAGGATCTCTTTGTCCAGCAGCAAAAGGTCTACATGCACACCACCGAGGGTCCACGCCAGGTGCATGTCATTTACCGCCGGGTGGACGATGATTATCTTGACCCGCTGGTATTCCGTCCCGACTCCATGCTGGGTGTTCGTGGCCTGCTGGATGCCTATTGCAGTGGCAATGTGGCGCTCGCCAATGGCGTGGGAACCGGGGTGGCGGACGACAAGTCCACCTACCTGTTCGTACCGGATATGATTCGCTTCTATCTCGGCGAAACGCCCATTCTCTCCAACGTGCCGACCTGGCGGCTGAGCGAAGCGGAAGACCTCAAGTATGTGCTGGCCCATCTGCAGGAACTGGTGGTGAAGGAAGTGCAGGGTTCGGGCGGCTACGGCATGCTGGTCGGTCCCACCAGCTCCAAGGCGGAGATTGTGGCCTATAAACACAGGATACTGGCGGAACCGGCCAACTTTATCGCGCAACCGACCCTGGCCCTGTCGGGCTGTCCGACCCTGGTGGAATCGGGCGTCGCGCCCCGGCACGTGGATTTGCGGCCCTTCGTGCTGTCCGGCAGGGACATTCGGCTGGTGCCTGGGGGCCTGACCCGAGTGGCTCTCAAGGAGGGTTCGCTGGTCGTCAACTCTTCGCAGGGCGGGGGCACCAAGGATACCTGGGTTTTGGAGGCTTAAATCATGTTGTCACGCACCGCTGAAAATCTGTTCTGGATGGCGCGCCATATCGAGCGGGCCGAAAATACGGCACGCATGGTGGATGTCGCGCACCGCTCATCGCTGTTGCCGCTCGATATGGAGGGGACCGAGGCTTTCCTTTGGTATGCGCCGCTGAATATCACCGGCTGCGCGGGGAGTTATGAAAAAAAATACGGCCTCGCCCGGGCTGACGCCGTCACCCATTACATGGCGCTGGATCCGGAAAATCCGGCCAGCATCTACAATTGCCTGCGGCTGGCCCGCGAGAATGCGCGGTCCGTCCGCGGCGCGCTCACCTCGGAAATGTGGGAGGTGATCAATGCCACCTGGCTGGAGGTCAACCGGGTCTCCTTGCGGATGACGGAGGAAAAGTATCCGGAATTCTTCGAATGGGTAAAGGAGCGCTCGCATTTGTTCCGGGGCGTGACCCATGGCACGATCCTCAGGGATATTGCGCTGAGCTTCATCCGGCTCGGCACCTTCCTGGAACGAGCCGACAACACGGCGCGTATCCTCGATGTGAAATATCACATCCTCCTGCCGAGCGTGAGCGATGTCGGCGGGGCGGTCGATTATTATCAGTGGGGCTCGCTGCTCAAGTCGGTCAGCGCTTTCGAGGCGTACCGCAAAATCTACCGGGATGTGATATCACCGATGCGGGTCGCCGAACTGTTGGTGCTTAGGGATGACATGCCGCGATCACTGCATGCCTGCATGAACGAGGTGGAAACCGCGCTGCTTGATATCAACGGTTCTTCGGGTCGCGAGGCCCGGCGTCTTGCGGGCGAACTGCATGCCAATCTCCACTTCGGCCGCATTGAGCAAATATTCTCCCACGGCCTGCACGAGTACCTGACGGCTTTCCTGAATGCCACCGCATACCTGAGCCGGGAAATCCGCGAGGAATACCTGTCACGGCGCGGCTATGACGGCGGTCTGGAACAGCGTCAGGTTGCCTGAATCCTCAGGGCCATGCGACAGTAACGCGGCAATCAATCGTCCCGACCCCTCCCGGGGAAAGTAGGCGAAATATTGGTCCC
>JAJRDJ010000413.1 GCA_028678445.1 Methylococcaceae bacterium | reverse complement strand
TAAGGTTGTAGGCTACATATTGCATCTTATCAGGAGCCTTAGAGGGATCAGCACGGCGGACGGTGTCAATTGGCTCCACAAGTTTCGGCGCGGATCAGACAGCTTATCCCGCCTATCCATAACAGGAGCACATGCGGAGGATCGCTTGTCTCCGGGGCAGGCATAATGCACTATATGTGACGCTTGCGGCCCGGCTGAGTCAGGCATGGCGGCGGTAAAGCAGCAAATCAAGATAAGGAGCAGATCACAATTATGAAACGGGTTCTCTTTAAAGCCAGTAAAAGTATTTTGTTCCTCTGCATTATCGCGGCGGCGGTTACTGTGCCTGACGTTTGCGGCCAGACGGCGGGAGGCAGCAGCGATCCGTGGAAGGTCAAGGTCGCGCCGTACCTGATGTTTCCCTGGATGGACGGCAAGGCTGCGGTGCGCGGTCGCGAGGTCAGCATTGACGTGGGCGCGGGCGATATCTTCTCGAACCTCCAGATCGGCGCGATGGGCTATTTTGAGGCCCGCAAGGGTGCCTGGGGATTCGGGGTGGACGCTGTCTACATGGCACTCGGTACCACGATCGACCGACCGTCTGCTGACATCGATTTCAACCAGGGGGCTTACCAGTTCATGGGGTTTCGCTCGCTCAACAAAAAAGTTGACCTGACTTTCGGCGCCCGCTGGAACGTCCTCAGCGGACGGCTCGGGTTCAAAGGCCCTCTCGCCACAACGGTTGAGCAGACCAAGCAATGGGTGGACCCGAACGTGGGCCTCATGATCCACCAGCCCCTGGGCGGAAAGTGGCACTTTAACCTGGTAACGGATATCGGCGGATTCGGGGCGGCCTCGTAGTTCGCCTGGCAGGTTGTCCCGACCGTCGGGAGGGATGTGGGCAAGAGGGCCAGGCTCGGCATCGGCTACCGCGCCCTGGGCATGGATTATGAGACCGGCAGCGGCAACACGCTGTTCCGCTACGACGTGATCACGAGCGGGCCGATCATCGGAATGAGTTTCAATTTCTAAACCGACGCGGATCTGCACCGATAATTACGGATTTTGGCTCGTAAATCCGTGTAGATCCGCGTCCCTTTGGGTTAGCCTGCCACGTTACACAGATTTAGCCTGTGACGGGGTTCCCTCGGCCTTGTTCTCTTCCGGCTGCAAGCGTACATCCAGTTGCGGGAAGGCGATGACGATGTCGTTTCTGCGGAACTCATGAAAAACGGCAGTATGGAGTTCGTTCAAGAGCACCAGCCGTCCGTACTCGTATAATCCGAAGGCCCTGAGCTCGAAAAGTACCGCGCTGTCCGCAAACTCCATGAGGAACACTTCAGGGGGAGGCGCTTTCAGGACGTTCGGATTGGCATGTGCTACCTCCAGCAGGACGCGCCGAACGAGGTCGATATCGGAGTCGTAGGCGACCCCGACCTTCACGTCCACTCGGCTTTCCGGGTAGGAAAGTGTCCAGTTCACGAGCTTGCCGGTTACGAACTCCTTGTTCGGGACGATCATCTCGCTCCGGTCCCAAAGGGTGATGGTCGTCGCCCGCATCTGGATCCGCGCGACCCGGCCGCTCAGCTCGCCGACGCTGACCGCATCTCCCACCCGGAGGGATCGGTCCAGAAGCAGGATCAATCCTGAGGCGAAATTGGCGAAGATCTCCTGGAGGCCGAAGCCGATCCCGAAGGTCATGGCGGCCGCCAGCCACTGAACTTTGCTCCAGGAGATTCCGAAGATGCCCGATACCGCGATCGCGCCAAGGATTGTGACTGCATAGCGCGCGATCGTACTAATGGCGTACCTGGCGCCCGCGTCCAGGTCGAACCTGCGAAAAACCAGAAACTCCAGCAAGCCGGGCAAGTCCTTCACGAGGAGAATGGCAAAAATGCCGACGAGAATCGCCATTAGAATGTCGTAGAGGAACAGCGGCTTGGAGGCATCCGCCGGCTTTGGTGCGGTATCCGGTTTCGCTGCCGGCTGTGGCGCTGTGGCGGCAGCGGGCGCGGAGGCGTCGGGCGGACGGGCGGCCACCTCCTGCCCAGGCTGCGCTTTGGGCGGTTGCGTCTCGTTGGATGCTAACTCCTCGGACTCGATGAACCTCACCACTGGCAGAATCTGAACCTGGCGGAGGAGTGTGATCGCCGGCAGCGCCCGCGCCCAGATAAAGAGCGCACCCACGATCCATGCTATTCTGAGAACGAGCCGCGTCATCTGGCGGACCTGGGAGTGGGCCGCCTCCAGTTCCCTGGCGGCCGCTCCGGCCGCCTGCGAGAACCCGGATCCCTGCTCGTCCCGCCAGCGAGCGAACAGCGCCGAGCAAAGCGCCAGCCCCCCTGTAAGAAGCGCCGTGGCGGCCAGATTTTGCGTCAGCACCAGCGAGGTCATGAAGTATCCCGCAATCGCCATGAGGACCAAGGCGGCGATCGTAAGCGAGACCAGGAATCTGGAGCGATGCTTCTGCGGCAACTTGGGTGATCTGCCCGGGAGGCTGCCGTAGGACTCAACCAAAGGGCCTTTCGGGTCCAGAACCCTCCGGCAGGCGACCAGCACACATAGAAGAGCGGCGATGAAAACGGCTGCAATTAGGTAGGGGTGTGCCCAATCCCGCATCCGGCTGCGTGATTCCGGGGTATAATGCGGCTCGAATCGAGGGGC
>JAJRDJ010000069.1 GCA_028678445.1 Methylococcaceae bacterium | reverse complement strand
TTAGGCGTTACTGGCAATATGAGCAGAGGGTGCGAGAGGAGCTCACACAGCGCTTAGGACGCAATTGCGGTACACCAAGCATTGCGCCAGTCGGCGGCCCCATGGCGGACTATGGCGACGTGCCGCCCCTTCCTTCCGACAGGCTCCGACCATGGCTGGATGGGCTTTTTCCACAACATGCGAATACGGAAGGCCAGACCGATTGGCAGAAGATCGCCTGTGCCCTCGCGGCCCGCAATGCCTTCACCATCATCACCGGCGGTCCCGGTACCGGCAAGACCACCACGGTAGTCAGGCTGTTGGCGGTATTGCAGGCCCTGAAGTTGGGGAACTCCGCTCACGACATCGGAGCATTCCGGCCGCTGCGCATTCGTCTGGCCGCGCCCACCGGCAAGGCGGCCGCCCGCCTGAACGAGTCCATCGCCAAGTCCATCCAGCAGTTGCCCCTAGTTGGGTTTGCGGGGGCGGAGGCCATTCGCACGGCGATACCGGTCAAGGTCAGCACGCTGCACCGCCTGCTCGGCAGCCGTCCCGACACCCGCCGGTTTCGGCATCACGCCGGGAATCCGCTGGCACTCGACGTGCTGGTGATCGATGAGGCCTCGATGGTGGATCTGGAGATGATGGCCGCCGTGCTGGAGGCGCTACCGCGCTCGGCGAAGCTGATCCTGCTGGGCGACAAGGATCAGCTGGCGTCCGTGGAGGCTGGCGCGGTTCTCGGCGAACTCTGTCAGAGGGCCCGGGATGGCCACTACCTTCCAGCCACCGTGGAATGGCTCCGGGCGGTGACCGGCCAACGAATCGGGTCTGCATTGATCGATGAGGGCGGTACCGGATTCGATCAGTCCGTGGTGATGCTGCGCCACAGCCATCGTTTTGCCAGCGGCAGCGGGGTAGGCCAGCTCGCCAGTGTCGTCAATGAAGGGGATGTCGTCGCCGCGGAAAAAATCTTCAGGGAGGGCAGGGCGGACCTTGCCTGGCTGCGGATTTCCGAGCAGGATGATGATGCGTTCAGAACGCTGGTGCTCGACGGCGGGTCAGGAGCGGGTGCCACGGCGCATTTATCCTACCGGCCCGAAAATGCAAGCGGCAACACGCGACAGGGCTACCGCCACTATCTTGAGACGATGCGGTACAACCGGCCCGGGCTGCACAGTACTCAGCAAGACCTGGACGAATGGGCCCGGTCAGTGCTCCGGGCGCATGGCCGGTTCCAGTTGTTGTGCGCACTCCGCAAGGGACCCTGGGGCGTCGAGGGGCTCAATCGCCGGATTGCCGATCTGCTCGCAGAGGCGGGGCTGATCCCGAGAACCGGGGGCTGGTATGCCGGACGCCCGGTTTTGATTACCCGCAACGACTATGGGCTGGGGCTCATGAACGGTGATATCGGCATCACTTTGCCTCTGGCGAATGCGCTGGGTGAAGCTGATGGCTTGCGCGTGGCTTTCTCGGCTGGGGACGCCAGTCAGGGCATCAAATGGGCTATGCCGAGCCGCTTGCAGTCGGTGGAGACGGTCTACGCCCTGACCGTGCACAAGTCGCAAGGCTCCGAGTTCGAGCATGTGGCCTTAGTGCTGCCGGACCGGGTCAACCCGATCCTGACCCGTGAGTTGCTCTACACCGGCATCACCCGGGCGCGCGAAGGGTTCACGCTGATCAGTACCGGTGACAGAGGGGTACTGGAAGCGGCCATTACCCACCGAGTGCTGCGGCACAGCGGATTGCAGCGGTTGGCGTGCTAAGGCCGCCATCCGGTGTAGTCGAAGATCTGTCGTCAACCCCTGCGGGCCATGGCGCCGCGCGAAGGGTTATAGCCGATGACGGCCATGATCAGGAACACCGTCAGCGCCCCGAGGGTGACCAGGCAAGCCTCCGGATTGAATTGGCCATAGAGCGCGAAGCGAATCAATTCAACAGCATGCGTGAAAGGATTGAACTGCGACAGCCGGTAGAGCAGCACGCTGGATTCCTGGATCTTCCACAGAGGATAGAGCGCCGTGGAGAGGAAGAACATCGGGAAGATGACGAAATTCATTACCCCGGCAAAATTCTCCAGCTGTTTGATGAAGGAGGACAATAGCAAACCCAGCGCGCCCAGCATCAGTCCGGACAGGATCAGCGCCGGCAGTACCGTCAAATAGCCCATGGGCGGGGCTTCGATGCCATACAGGAAGGCGATCAGCAGGAACACGTACGCCTGCACCACCGACACCAGCACCCCGGCCAGCAGCTTGCAGACGAGCAGATAGCCTCTCGGCAGCGGGCTGACCAGCAGCGTCTTCATGCTGCCCATTTCCCGGTCGTAAACCATGGACAGCGAGCTTTGCATGCCGTTGAACAACTGCACCATGCCGAGCAGGCCGGGTGTGATGTAGACCTCGTAGAGGATATAGGTCTCGTACGGCGGGATGATGGCGACGCCGAGAGTCGAGCGGAAGCCGGCCGCGAAGATGAACAGCCACATCAAGGGCCGCACCAGGGCGGAAATGAAGCGTTCGCGCTGGTGGAGGAAGCGCAGCAGTTCGCGGCCCATGATGCCCTTGAGGGCGCGGAGGTAATGCATCGGTTTCATGCGGCCTCCCGCTGTTGGGTGAGACGCTCGAAAGCCGCGCCTATCGTCGCCGTGCCGGTGGCTTCAAGCACGGCGTCGATACCGCCGGTGGCGCGGACCTGGCCTTGGTGCAATACGATCAGCCGGTCGCCGTCGCGAATCTCATCGATGAGATGCGTTGCCCACAGGACGGCGATTTTTCCCGTACGGGTCAGCTCATGGACATATTCGACGATGGCCTTGCGGCTGGGCACGTCCAGCCCGACCGTGGGTTCATCCAGTAACAGCAGGCGCGGCTGGTGCAACAGGGCACGGGCAATCTCGACCCGGCGGCGGTGTCCGCCATTGAGCTGGCGTACTTTTTCGCCGGCCCGCTCGAACATGCCCTGACGTTCCAGTTCTTCCTGGATGCGCCGCGCAGCCTCCTTGCGGCCGAGGCCATGCAGCGCGGCGTGATACTGGAGGTTTTGCAGAACATTGAGGTCGAGGTCCAGGGTGGGTTGCTGAAAGACCACGCCCAGCGCCGCGAGAGCCTGACCGGGTTCAGTCTTGATGTCATGACCGGCGATGCGGATGCTGCCATCGCGGCTGTCATACAGATGAGTAATCAGCGAAAAGAGCGTGGTTTTGCCGGCCCCGTTCGGACCCAGCAGAATGCCGCACTGACCGGCCTCGACCTGGAAACTGACCCGATTCAGGGCCGGCTTCCGGCCATAGGCATAGGACAGACCCTCGACATCGAGCGCGGGCAGCGTGCTCATGGCTGCACCGCCAGACCCCAGGGATACTGGCCGACGGCAACCGACTTCACGACCTTGCGCCGTTCGAGGTCGATGATGGAAATGTCGCTGCTGACGCCATTGGTGGTGTAGAGCCGTTTCTGGTCGGGAGAAAAGGCGAGATTCCACACCCGCTGGCCCACCAGCAGATAGTCGAGCACCGCGTAAGTTTTGGCGTCCACCACGGCGACCCGGTTGGAAGGACCCAGCGCGATATAGGCCAGGCGCCGGTCCTTATCGATCCGTATGCCGACGGGCTGAATCTTTTCCTGCGTGACCCCGGGAATCTTGAAGCTGATCTTGCCGAGCGGCTGCCGGTTTGCCGTGTCCAGGACCGTCACGGTCCCCGCGATTTCCGAACTTACCCACAATTGTTGACTGTCATCAGTGAAGGCACAGGCACGCGGGCGGGGGTCGACCAGGGTGTTATCGACGATATCGAGCGTCTTCCGGTCGATCCAGTGCGCCATATTGGTGGTTTCGCTGGTGCTGACGATCCACTTACCATCGGGGCTGGTCGCGATGCCCTCCGGTTCAACGCCCACCGGAATGGTCTTGATGGCCTTTCTGGCGGCGATGTCGATGACCGTGACCTGATTGTCATCCTCGTTCGAGGCAAACAGCAACTTGCCATCCGGATCAAGCGCGAAGGTTTCCGGATCCTCACCCGAGGGCAGCTTGGCAGTCACCTTAAGCGTGGCTGTATCGATAATCTTGATGGTATCCTCGTCGCTGATGGCTACATACAGCGATTTTCCATCCTGGCTGAGCGCGATGCCACGCGGCCGCTTGCCAATCTTTACGGTCTTCTCGAGCTTGCCATACGGTCCGGATACAACGGCCAATGCGTTGTCCTTTTCGAGGGTCACGTAAATGGTTTCGGCCTGGGCGGACAGGCCGGCCAGGAGTGCGGCGAGGGCAAGAGTCAGGGATAAGGTTTTCATGATTCGGTAGTCGGAAAATGGCAACGGTTCTATTATCCGGTTGAAATGGCCCGCGTGGAAACGTCTCTCCACCTTACCCTATCATGGACAATGTCGTGCATGGTCCGGAAGGGCATGATGAACCGAGATGGATGCTGGAGACTTGAACAATGATCAGGCAATCTTGTACCGAAGTTGGAGTGGCATAATCGATGAGTAGTACTAATCCCGATATTCTGCTGAAAGACAGCCAGATCTATATCCGATCCGCGTTGGAGAGGCTTGATCCCATCATCGAAGGCAAGCTGGACCGGACTGACCCAGCACTCGCGGCGAGCGAGCGCGATCTGCGCAAGGCCGCCGACTTGATCAGGCGCGCCATGACACCTCAAGACGATATCGATTTTGAAATAGGGGAGACCGATGTCTGATTCGCTCGCCGCGTTGACGCCCGCGCAAGAAAAGCGGCTTGATGAGGCGCTGGATTATGCGCGAGGCAGCTTGAGCCGGCTGGAGGCCCTCCGGGGCAACCGCAAGCCGGAACATGCCGGGCGCGTCAGCACCGAATCGGGTGCCACCCGCAAGTTTATCCGTGAAGCACGCGAGCACGCCCTGGCGGCGGCGGATACCCTCCACGAACTGATGATGGGTCCAGAAAAGCTGGACCCCATTCACCTTGAACTAGCGCTCCAGAAACTGCGGATGGCAGTGCAGACTATCGAACTGGCCACCCCGGACATCGGCTCATGGCCTTCCGAATAACCCGAAATCCGCGACTGAATTGTTTATGCGATAAAAAACCTCGCTGGATGAGTAATATAGCGCTGTTCGAGGCGTTTTTC
>JAJRDJ010000412.1 GCA_028678445.1 Methylococcaceae bacterium | reverse complement strand
GAGAGATGCAAGCACGCCTGTGCGCAATGGCTTGACGGGCATTGAATGGCTCATTGACCCGGCTCCCTCTAATGGACTGGGCCTTTTGAATCCTTGGATCGTGTGTTTCTTAACCAACGAGGTGCATCATGTCGTACGAACTCATCGCCCGGTTTGAAAACAAAAACCGAACATTTACCGTCCAAAAACACAAAGTGCAATGGACGCCGCCGCATGAAGGGGAACATCCGTATTTCGTTGTCCGGGATGATGCCGCCCAACATGGACCGTTTTGGGATATGGATAGCGCAATCAGTGACGCCGAAACCTGGGCAGGGGATGGCGCAGATAGGATTTACTAATAAGATACTTAAAGGCCTCGGTTGTTGAAGCTCAGGCCTTATCAAGCTTTCCGGTAACGCCGCGCAGAATGCGTTGCAGCACTGACATTCGACGAACGAGTGCGGGACCTCGAAGAGTTCCAGGCAGGCGTTGCACGTTTCGATAACCGACGGCTTGCGGTAATTCCGAAAAGACCGGCCTTGCTGCAGGCCGTTCTGTCATGCGCATTGGGCAAGGCAATCGGCCGCCATTCTCGTTATACTGTCGCGCTTTGTTCATGCTCCTTGCGGCTTCATCGGTCTTTGTGATCAAGAATCTCGTCAAAACACGCCTTCCGACCGGTTTCGGTGAATTCTCGCTTCATCTTTACGCTGAACATGGCAAGGAGCACCTGGCCCTGGTCAAGGGGGATGTGCTGGGCAAGACCGCTGTGCCCGTTCGCATGCACTCCGAGTGCCTGACCGGCGATATCTTCGGTTCCCGGCGTTGTGACTGCGGTGATCAGCTCCGGCATAGCTTGCAATACCTGGGGCGCGCCGAGGACGGAATTCTTATTTACCTGCGTCAGGAAGGCCGTGGCATCGGGCTGCAGAAGAAGCTGGAAGCCTACAATCTCCAGGATCAGGGGATGGACACGGTCGAGGCTAATATTCACCTCGGCCACCAGCCCGACGAACGTGATTATGGTATCGCCGCACGGATTCTGCGGGACCTCGGGGTTGCCTCCATTCGCCTCATCACCAATAACCCGCACAAGGTCGAGGCGCTGCAGGCGCATCGGGTAACGGTGGAGTCGCGCATTCCCATCGAGGTCGGCCAGCACCGCGAGAATCTCGGCTATCTGCGCTCCAAGGCAGAGAGGATGTCGCATCTGCTGAGCTTTCGGGAGCGGATGCCGGAGCATCACGAACTGGCCTTCATCGAACCGCTCATCGACCAGTTGGTGTTGGCAGGCAGCGCCGAGTATGAGTTCCCCTTTGTCACGCTGAGCTATGTCCAGAGCCTCGATGGCTGCATTGCCCCTGAGGGCGGCACCGGTTGGTTGTCCGGCTCCAAGCAGGTGTTGACACTGACCCGCTATCTCCGCAGCCATCATGACGGGCACCTGGTGAGTGTCGATAGCCTCCTGGCGGATACCCCCGGTCTGAGCGAACGTTACGGTGCAGCCGAGGAGACCCGGTGGGTGATACTCGACCCGGAGCTACGCATTACGCCGGATTGCAATGTGTTCGCCGAGGCCGCGCACCCTCCGATCATTCTTACCGCCGCCACAGCCCATCCGGACCGCCGGGCCCTCTTGGCCGGGTGCGGTGCTCACATCATCCCGATCTACACCAGCAGCGGGGGTGATATCGATATCCGCCCGGTACTGGCCGCCTTGGCCAATACCGGTATCCGGACACTGATGGTCGAGGGCGACGGCCACCTCATTTCAACCCTATTGCAACAAAATCTCGTGAATTACTGCGTTATTACCATTGCCCCCCGCTTCACCGGAGGACTCAAGACCATCGAGGGCTCCAGCGCTGCCGACGCTGCGCCGCTGACCATTACCGATTGCCAGTATCAGCCACTCGGCGCGGACATCATCGCCTTCGGGCCCGTCCGCTACGGTTAAGTCATGAATACCCAGGCAATCTTTCACGTGGCTCCGCACACTGTCGCGGTGCGGGAAGCCGAAACTGGCCAGCCGCGCACGGGCGAGTTGCGGGTGAGGGCGCATTGCTCCGCCATCAGCCCCGGCAGCGAGTCCCTGATCTTCCGCGGCGGAGTCCCCGATAACTGGAAAACGGACGCGCCGCTCGAAACCCTCAGCGGAGAATTTCGCTACCCTTTCCAATACGGTTATGCGCTGGTGGGTGAAGTCATCGCCACCGGCAGCCGGGACGACCGGCGCTGGCTTGGACAGCGGGTGTTCGCCTTCCATCCCCATCAGGCCGAAGCCGTCATCGACAAGAGCCTCTGTTACCTGTTGCCCGAGGGTATGCCCGCCGACCGCGCGCTCTTTCTTGCCAACATGGAAACGGCATTGAATCTGGTCATGGATGTCGCGCCACTGGCAGGCGAGCGGGGTATGGTGTTCGGGCAGGGCGTCGTCGGTCTGCTTGCCGCGGCAGTGCTGAGCCGTTTCCCTTTGGAAGAGCTGATTACGGCGGACCCGGTCCCGGGGCGCCGCGAGCATTCTCAGAAGCTCGGTGCCACGCTCGCCATCGATCCTGCGCGGGGCCGGGAGCTGTCGATACTGGAAGAGTGCCTGTTCCAGGAGGGCCAGAACGGGCTGGATTTTGCCGTCGAAGTGTCCGGGCAGATCGAGGCGCTGAATCAAGCGATACGGATGTGCGGCTTCGACAGCCGCATTGTGGTGGGTTCCTGGTATGGGCGCAACGCCGGCCTGGTGGATTTGGGCAGTCATTTCCATAAGCGCAGGATCAGGCTGATCTCGAGTCAGGTCAGCACTGTCAATCCCGGCTTGAGCGGGCGCTGGACCCGCGAGCGCCGGCGGGCGCTGGCGCTGGACTGGCTGGACCGGGTCGCCCCTGAGCAATTCGTCACCCATCGCTTTGCCGTGAAAGATTGCCAGGCCGCTTTCGAACTGGCGGCCGACAAGAACGCCGGCGCGCTGCAGGTTATCTTCGAGTATTGAGCCGGTGTGGTGGCGTTGTCAGGCCCGCTTTGACCGATACAGAAAAGCCAATGCGTAAACGAAAGACCCGGCCAGTGCGCTCGATATGGCTAACGCCAGCCAGAGCGCGGCCGACGCGGGCATGACGGGCAGCAGGCAGGCCGCAAAGCCCAGCGTCGCCATCACGCCAAGCGTTCGGCTGGAGTAATCGCCCCATGCCGCTGACAAAGGACGCCTGGCCACTTGCCTCAATAACATGAAGCCATAAGGCAGCGCGCCGGGCAGTAGAATCCAGCCTCCGAACCGCCCGCTGCTGAACAACAGGAGACAGGCGACCAGCAACAGGAATGCATCGCCTTCCTGCTCAAACAGCCGGCTGAAGGCTGACCCCAAACCGCAACCTTGGGCCGCCCAGCCAGCCAGACCTTTGGCCCCCACCAGCAAGGCCACCAGACCCGCCAGCCACCCAGGGTTGGCATCCGCCACCAGCAGCAGCCCGACAGCGCCCAGTACCCACGCGAGGGTGATCCCATTTGCCAACCCGAAGCGGCCGGATTCCGTGAAGCGCCCCCGGCCGCGAATGAGCAGCCCGAAAAAGGACCCCGCCGCCATCGCCGCCACCAGCAGGGTGGATTTCTCCAGCAGGGCACCGCCGATCCCTAGGCTCATCAATAAGGCGTGTTGCTCGGACCATCGATTCAGTGGGTCATTCATAAGGAAAGATTTCACGGTGGCGGTAATAGGGGCACTGGCATCTTGAAAAGTCGCCAAGTCAGGCGCCCCAGGGAAATCGGTCCCACGTCTCCGGTGAGTCCTCTGTGCGCGGCTAATATAGGGCACTTCCTCATTCCCTATTTAGAAATTTCGCGGCATTAAGCTTCATTTAAGGTTTGTGTTGCACAGTAGGGTTTCCATTTTCCTGGATGAGGTGATTGCCATGATTGCGGATTTCAGACGGTTTATTGGCCCGATTGGGGTCGTGGGGCTGGCGGCGGTGTTCTGCACCCCGGGAGTATCGGCTCACTATGAGCATCATGGCGATAGAGGGTACGCGCCGGGTTATCATCAGGGATGGTACCCACCCCCTCCGCCAGTTCCCGCTGTTTCAATCTACGTGCCCCCCATAGCCATTGGCCTGCCATTTGGCTTGCCGCGCCCACCCCCTCCGCCGTACTACCGTCCTCGGTACTATGGTCCGGATTATTATGGGGGAGGTCCGCGTTATCATTTTAGACACGGACACGGACACGGACACGGACACCATGGCCATTGGGATTAAGATCGAAGGGTGGTGTCACCAGTGACTTTTGCCTTCGTAAGGGCACTGCCAACAGCGCGCGACAACATGACATTGGGGTTGCCATGCATCTGAATCGAGCCTAATCCACGGCGAGGGTTGCCCATGGGGTGGCCCGGCAACGCATGATAAACGCAGGCATATGAAAAACCCCAGAATCAGATTCGGCATTGACCTTGGGGGAACCAAGATCGAGTTGATCGTGCTGGATGCGGCGGGCGAGGAAATTTGGCGTCTGCGGGAGCCGACGCCACAGGGGGATTACCGTGGCACGCTGGAGGTCATGCGTCAGCTCGTGGCGCAGGCCGAGTCGGAGCTGGGTGAGCCCGGTTCGGTGGGTATTGGTACTCCTGGCGCGGTGTCGCGGGCGACGGGCCGGCTCAAGAATGCCAATTCGGTGTGCCTAAACGGTCAACCCCTGGCCGAAGACCTGGAGCGGCTGCTCGGGCGTCCGGTACGGATCGCCAATGATGCCGACTGTTTTGCCCTATCGGAGGCCAGTGATGGCGCGGCGGCCGGGCTTGCCGTGGTGTTCGGCGTCATCCTCGGCACCGGCGTCGGCGGTGGCATCGTTGTGCATGGCCATCTGCTCCAGGGCCCGAACGCGATTGCGGGTGAATGGGGCCACAACCCCTTGCCCTGGCCACGGCCCGATGAGTTGCCGGGTCCTGCCTGCTACTGCGGCAAGCACGGCTGTATCGAGACCTTTGTCTCGGGGCCGGGACTGGAGCGCGATTACCGCCAGGAGACCGGTGCCGCGCTGACGGCAAAGGCGATTCTGGCGTTGACGAAAGCGGGCGATGCGACAGCCGAGGCGGCATTCCAGCGTTACGAGGAGCGGCTGGCCCGTGCGCTGGGGCACGTCATGAATATACTGGACCCCGATGCCATCGTGTTGGGCGGTGGCATGTCGAACTGTGCCAGACTCTATGCGAACGTGCCAAGGATATGGGATCGCCATGTGTTTTCAGACCGGGTGGATACCCTGCTGCTGCCGCCCCGCCACGGCGATTCCAGCGGCGTGCGGGGAGCGGCCTGGCTATGGGATGATGGTTAGGCGCGGGCTTCAGGCGATTCCGCTCAGCGCCCGCTGGCGGGGATAATCCGGCTGATCGTGACGCTGTAGCTGGCTTCCTCGCCTGGCGAAACCGGTTCGGTCAGGCCTTCGAGATCGCCGGGTGTCGGCACGGGCCGGCCGGACTTCGACACCCGGGCGCCAATTACCAGCCGATCGAAACTTGACAGGTTCATGCCCGGCATCATGGACATGGCATCGTTCAATTCCACCTCCAGGGGCAAATCCTTCACCTGCTTCTTGACGACGGCCAGCGGCATCGGCGGCCCCTCGGCCGCGCGGACGAAGACGAAGACCGTGTCCTCGGGGCTGGCCTGCTCCTTGAGCGAGTCGGACAGCGTTACTTTCACCTGCAGGCGTTTGCCCCCGCCAGCAGCGGCTGGAGTAGGTGCGGGTGAGTTCTCGCTCGTGGGTGACGACTCGGCATCCAGCTTGGCAATGAAGCCCGCTATTTCCCCCGCTGCCTTGCTGTCGGCGGGTAGTTGCACCCTGAGTGCTTGCCAGTGCCGACGTGCCGTGGCCACGTCGCCCGCTTCGGCCGCCGCGATGCCGGCCAGCCATAATCCGGCTTTGTGATTGGGGTTCTTTTGCAGGATTTCCCGGACGAGTTCCGCCGGCCGCCCCGCCATGGAGCCTTGATTCGACTCGGCGAGGGTTTCCGCCAGATAGCCCATCAGATCAGGATTGCCCGGCGCCAGCTTCAGGGCAAACTCAAAGGCGGTCGCCGCCCGGCCGGGTTGCTGTGTGGCTTGCAGGGAGCGCCCAAGCAGCACCCAGCCTTCGAGGTCGTCGGGGTTGGCCTTGAGCCGCCCGGCCAGTCCTTCGATGGCTTGACGGGTATCCGCCATCGCCTTGTCGGGTGGTTGGGCCACGAGGTCCGGGCGTCCGAGGGTGGAGTAGGCCATTAGCGCGGCGATGGGCAGGAGGAGGAGCGTGGCCAGCAGGGCGGCACGGCCCGCGCGCGGCGATTGGTGTGGGGTTGCTCCGGACGATTCGAGATCGCCAAGCAGGTTGCGGTCGGACTCGGCGGTAAGCCGTTCGAGAGCCTCCGGGCTGGCGGCATCGAGGGCCAGTTCCTGCTGCCGTTGTTGATGCAACGTGAGATTGAGGCGGGCCCGGCTCGGCTGGGTGTGGCGGTTGTTACCGGCCAGTGACGGGACGAAAAACAGATAGCCCGCGATCAGCATGAGGGCCGCGGCAAGATAAAAAATGG
>JAJRDJ010000411.1 GCA_028678445.1 Methylococcaceae bacterium | reverse complement strand
GGATGCCATACGCCTGGGCGATGAACAGGACAGCAAACGTCATATACATCATGCTGCCATCCAGATTGAAGGAATAGCCCAAGGGCAACACCAGACCGCAGACGCGCTCCGCGCAGCCGAAGCGCTCCAGTTGTCGCAGCAGCATGGGATACGCCGCCTCACTACTCGCCGTACCAAAGGCGAGCAACATGGGTTCCTGAATATGCCGGAATAGAGAGCCGATGCGCCGTCCCAGAAACAGATACCCGCACACCCCAAGCAAACCCCAGAGCAGGAACAGCCCCAGGTAGAACTCGCCGATGAAGACGCCATAGCTCGCCAGCACCCCAAGCCCTTGTTGGGCGATCACGGCGGCCATGGCGGCGAAGACCGCAACGGGAGCAAAGTGCATGACATAGCTGGTCATCTTGAGCATGATGTGGCCCAACGAATCCAGAGACTTGACCATCGGCCTGGCCAGTTCGCCCAACTGCGCGCAGGCCACCCCGAAAAACAGGGAAAACACGACGATTTGCAGGATCTCGTTCTGCGCCATCGCTTCCACGATGCTTTTGGGCATGATGTGGGCGACAAAGCCCCCCAGCGACGGGGTGGTATTGGCCAGGCCCGTGTCACTGTTGGTGGCGGGCAGTTCCAGCTGCATGGCTTCGCCCGGGACCAACAGGTTGACCAGCACCATGCCCAATAGCAAACTCAGCAGGGAGGCGGCGAAAAACCAGAGGAGCGCCTTGCCGCCCACCCGCCCCACGGTGCGGCCATCCCCCATCTTGGCCATGCCGACGACCAAGGTTGAAAACACCAAGGGCGCGATGATCATTTTGATGAGGCGCATGAAGATGTCGGTTAGCACGGTAAAAATGCCGATAATCTTCAGCAATAGCGGATGATCGGCTGCTACTGCGCCGCCAGCGAAAAATGGTTGAGCAATTCACCGACAACGATACCGACCAGGAGCCCCACGGCGACGTACAGGGTCTGACGATTCGGCGGATGAGAAGCGTCAGCGTGCAGGTTTTTCAAAGTCATACCTCAACGGGAGCTAATGGCGCCCGGCCTGGGACAACCCTGCTGAACAGCATGATCCAACAGCGCTGGTGGCGTACCTAAAGAATCTATCCGTTCCACCCTTGCAAACGGTCTTGCAGACGTCAGCCTGCTCATGGACGGCTGAGTTGCTGGTGCAGCTAGTCAGCGTGGCCGCGACCACCAACAGGCGGAGAATGGCTCTCATCGCTGTGGTTCACCCGAGGGAGGTTGATCATCAATCTGACTTCCAGTCATAGAGCATGCCAACCCGGTAAGCAGTTTGTTCATAGCCGAATCCATTAGCCGGTACGCCACCATTCGTCCAGTCTCGCCGCCGCCAGATGCTTCAATTGAAGCACCCGTTTATACGCCTCAGTCGCACGAATGCGCTCATGGGCCCACTCGAGCCAGTGGGTAATAGTGGTATACACGCTGGCAAACCACGGGAAGGTCAGCAGCTTGTCGCGCGTTAGCATGAACATGTGCGAAATCAGCAGGGTCGCGAAGAGTTTGGCGAGGGTCAGCAGCGCGATACCTGTCGCGATTTGCCCATTGGCAGCCAGCCAAAGGGCGGCAATCTGCACGGGGGCTAGCAGCAGAACTGGCAATATAAAGGCGGCCATGGCGATCTCGGGACTGGCCATGATCAGCCAGTTATCGAATTTCAGGAGGTGCAGCCAGACGGACAAGCGGTTGCCCAGCGCGGTGAGTTCGCTCCACAGCCACTCCTCAATGAGGAGCAGGAGGGCTAGAAAAGTCAGAATCAAGCGCTTCATGAGGGATCCTTCTAGTGGTTCCAACGGGATTGATAGGACCTATCGAGGCAGTTGGACTGTCTCGGGAAATTCAGATCATACGGGGTTCACGGTAGCCTCAGTCCCTGATTAAACTGGACCGATCTGCTAGGTATAGTGGGCTTTCTTCTAAATACGAATGTACTAATTATGGCTGCTAATATTAACGCATCAGCACGTCTGGGTTTACCTGTCAATCACCCGGGTGGCCTACGTCTATCAAAAGCACCAGTTTATCTGTCAAAGGTGATCCAATGGCAACGTAAAAAATTTCTACCGCTGGGTTGTCCCAACCGCAATCATTTGCAGATCTATGACATACTTCGTGCTCACCGTTCGGAGGAAGCCGTATGTCCACAGTATTGATTACCGGCGCCAATCGCGGCTTGGGCCTGGAGTTTTGCCGCCAATACGCACAGGCGGGCTGGACCATATTCGCCTGTTGCCGTGTTCCCAAAGCCGCCGATGCGCTGCATGACCTGGCGGCCTCTTTTCCATCTATCAGCATCCATCAACTCGAAGTAACCGATTTCCCGCGAGTGGATGCACTGGCCCGAGAGTTGGCGGCTAAGGCCGTCGATGTCCTGCTGTGTAACGCCGCTATTTATGGCGACGAATCCGGCAAACGGTTCGGCTCCATTGACTACGGACGTTGGACCGACACTTTTCGGATCAATACCCAGGCGCCGGTGAAGCTGGTCGAGGCATTTCTGCCGCACCTGCTGCGCAGCCAGCGCAAATTGGTAGTCGCCATCAGCAGTCTGATGGGCAGCATGACTGACAACCGCGGTGGCGGATCGATCTATTACCGTTCCAGCAAAGCGGCGCTGAATGCCGCAATGAAGAGTCTGTCCATCGATCTCAAGCCACAGTGTGTCGGCGTGCTCATTCTGCACCCGGGCTGGGTCAAGACCGACATGGGGGGAAGTAATGCACCGACGGAACCGACGGAGAGTATCGGTGGGATGATTGCAGTGATCGACGCGTTTCGGTCGGAGCAGAGTGGGCGGTTCGTGAATTTTCGGGGGGAGGAGTTGCCTTGGTAAGGGAGTGTCTCAGGCTTCTACAAGTTATGGGGTCGGTCGGCGCTAACGGCACTGTCGCCTCAAAAGCTGACCTTGGTGCAAAACTGACACGAAACGTGAAGCAATAAGCTAACAGCCAACCGTAAAACCTCAGTTGCGGGTTTCGTAAAGACTGCTTTGCAAGCATCAATCTCCCATTCGGGCGAACACATGGCGACGGTGCTGGTCGGTCAATCCTTGTGGTGAGCCTTGTCCACCCGGCGGCCCCGCCGGGGCCTGGTCCACTCCTCCGATCGAGGCAGCCAGTATTGCGCGACCGCTCACGGAGAATTGTTGAAGCTGTTTAAGCGCCTGCTGACGTACAAATAGGCCGCGCGAGAAAATCCTCTATACTCTCGTCGCCGCCCACGATAGATGGGCTGCCTATCTTTACCCTCGAAAAGGGGTATATATAACAAAATGAAGAGGTATTTATGCAAATCAAAACTATTACT
>JAJRDJ010000410.1 GCA_028678445.1 Methylococcaceae bacterium | reverse complement strand
CTAGCTATGCCACCCATTTAATCGAGGCCGAGGTCGACCTCCTGGAGGTTCAGTAGATCCTTGGCCGCCATGCGCTCCTGAACACCGCCAAACGCACCCACCTGACGGCCCACGCCGGGGACACGCCGCTACCCTGATCAACGCCTTGATGGACGGCTTCGCCATCGGCTGGGGGCACATGATAATGATCCGTCTGTCCACCCTGATCGAGCACTTCGAAGCCCCATTGCTGGCGCAGTACGGCGACCGGCTACGCCCCGAGCACCACCAGGCCCTGGCGGCGCTGACGACCTGCCGCACCGCCCTGAGCCCGCGCCTGGAGGCGCACTGTCCGGCCTGCGCGGAGCGGATCTTCGTGTCCCATTCCTGCGGGCGGGCACCAAGCGTGCTCCCCTGCCAGCACCATGAGAGCCAACAGTGGCTGGAGCGGCAACTGAAAACCCTTGTCCCAGGTGAGTATTTCCTGCTGACCTTCACCGTGCCGGCGGAATTCCGCGCCCTGGCCATTTGCCCATCAGCGCGTGCTGTATGGCGCCTTGATGCAGTCCGCCTGACAGACGGTGCGATCCTTCAGCCTCAACGAAAAGCACCTGCAAGGCACGCCCGGCACGGTCGCCGTCCTGCACACCCACTCCCGGCGTCTGGATGCATGTCCATCTGGTCATGCCCGCCGCCACACTCGATAGCAAACAACGGGTGTGGCACACCAAAACCGACAAAGGCTTTCTGTTCCACCACAAGGCCCTGGCCAAGGTGTTCCGGGCCAAACTGCTGGAAGCCCTTACCGCAGCGGGACTGACCCTGCCGGTGCGCCATCCTGTCCGGTGGGTCGTGGATTGCCAGCACGTCGGCGCGGGGGAGAAGGCCTTGGTCTATCTGGGCCGCTACCTGTATCGGGGCGTGCTCCAGGAGAAGGGCATCCTCGCCAGCGACGACAGACAGGTGACCTTCCGCTACCGGAATAGCAAAACCCACCGCAGCGAAACCCGCACGCTCCCCGGTGCCGACTTCCTGTGGCGGCTGCTCCAGCAGGTCCTGCCCAAGGGACTGCGCCGCGCCCGCAACTTCGGCTTCCTCCACCCCAACAGCATGCGCCTGCTCCAACTGCTGCAGCTTCTGCTCAAGCTCGCCCCCGGCCGGGCCGGGGCCTGGGTCCGACTCCGCCCGGCACTGGCCTGCCCCGGTTGCGGTGGCGACATGACGATCATCCGGCTGCGGATCGGGCCGTCGCCAAGGCGCCAGGATCCGATCGATGCCGCGGAGGGCACATTGGCGATGTAACCGATACACCCTTGCACCGCTCCCGGCACGCTGAGGGACGTGCTGGCCTTAACTACGTGCTTTCAGGGCCGAAATAACGCCACGTCCGGGCCTTGCGTTGCCACCCTGACCGCTATCCCCACGCCCGCCGCTCCTGGCGGGCCTTGCCGACCGTGAAATCCCAAAAGCTAATTCATAGCCCGCCCACGCGCCGGGGCCGTGCTCGTCCACCAACAATCGGCCGACCCCCAGTTTTTTCTTTGACGAGCAGCGCTTCAAATCCTAATCAGATCTTAACCTTATTGCTCATTAAGGTTTCATCTGGCGTCATGTAGGCTAGCGACCAGTTCATCAGATTCGCCTTACGGTCATATCCCGTATGGTTTCTGCTCCAACAGCAGACCCCTCACAGCAACGTAAAGAGGTTCAAAATGAAACTGAGTTACTTTTTTTCCCGATTACTGGCCGTGTGTGTCATCACTGCAATGACCTCGGCGACCAGTCTGGCCAAGAAAGACGAGGGTGGCCACGGGAAGGAGGACAATAGGCCCCCGATTGGCGTCGGCAGCGACGATGGCGGCCAGAACCGGGGCGGCCATCATGCCAACAGCGCCATCCCGGGCGCCGGACTCAACCCGAACTTCGGCTACAAACCCAAAAAGTTCAAGTTCAAACTGCCCACCACGGTAAGAGGCTCCAGCGCGAAGATCGAGTTCAAGAGCAAGCCTTCACGGCAGGAGTTCGTGGCGGAGGTAAAGCTTCCGATCCTGCCTGACACGAGCCCCAACATTCCCGACCTGGCGGCTGCGGAAGATACAAACGTGACCCTCGATCTTTATCATGCCGGAGGAGTCATTCCGTATGCGAGTTGCAATCTCGATCTTTACGCCATCAAGTTTCGCTCATCCGTCAGGAAGGCTGAGTATGCGGTCAAAGTGGTCAGGTCCAGCCGCAACGGCTCGGTTTCCATCATGCCTCGTGAAGGGTTTTGCTTTCATCCCGATTCACCGGCAACTGCCATCATTCCCGATTTAAAGCTTGATGATGAAGCCATGGTCACTGTGGGTAGACAAACATTCACGGTGGAGAGACAGACATTAGTGAGCCAGAGCCCAATCAGTTACTTTCGCTCTATTCACTAGCATTTCTCGAATCGCTTCAAACAGCCCACGTCTTGGCCCAACCGCGCCGAGACTCTCGCCAGTCCCTGTCCAACTCAGCTCTGGTCCACCATGAAACCCAACAGGAGTCCATTGCAGATTAAGCGCCTCCTCGAGAACCTGAAGGTCAGCTCCGCCCATGCCAACCAACCGCTAACCATGAGTCTGGACAGGTGCAACAAAATTGGCTGGCAGGCATCCCGCAACGCAGAGAGACCAACCCGCAGAACAGTTCTAGCGGCGCTGGTGTTTGCGCTTCATGTTTTCTTCATGACGGCGGAATCGGCGCATGGCGAATTCCGGCTACCTTCCCCGCCCCATCTGCCACCACCCCCGGCCTTACCGCTTCCGCCATTTCCGCGCCTACCGGCTCCGCCCGTGGTCTTTGGTGGACCCTCTTATGGCTCATATCCCCAGCCATTCCATTATGATCGTTACCACTACCATCCAAAGCACCACGGTCGCCATCATCACGACCATGGGTACCATTATAGACGACACAAGCATCATTAATTGATAGCAATGGCGAATCGGGGAACTGCTTCTTCCAGGCTAAAGCTCCCGCGTCGCACTAAACCGAATGTCTGGCCAACGCTCCTGCGTTAGGGACAGATTGACGCGGCTGGTAGCGAGATAGACCAGATAGCCGCCGCCGTCCTCGGCAAGATTTTCAAAGGCCTTGCGCCTGAAATCTTCCAGTTTTTTATGGTCGTTACAGGTGACCCAGCGGGCCGTGGTCACGGGTACGGCATCGTAGACGCACTCAACGTTGTATTCCGCCTTGAGCCGAAAGGCCGTGACGTCGAACTGCAGCACGCCGACGGCGCCGAGAATCAGGTCGTTGTTCTTTAGGGGCTTGAATAATTGGGTGGCGCCCTCTTCCGTCAACTGCTGCAAGCCTTTCTGCAGCGCCTTGCCGCGTAGCGGGTCCTTCAGCACCACGCGCCGGAACAGTTCGGGCGCGAAATACGGCACGCCTTCGTACTTGAGGGTTTCACCCTGGGTGAAGGTGTCGCCCACCTGGATCGTCCCGTGATTGTGCAGGCCGATAATGTCGCCGGGATAGGCATCTTCCACGTTCACACGGCTGTCCGCCTGAAAGGTCAAGGCATTGGCGATCTGCACAAACTTGCCGGTGCGGACGTGCAGCATTTTTAGGCCCCTGGTGTATTTACCCGAACAAATCCTGAGGAAGGCCATACGATCGCGATGCGCAGGGTCCATGTTCGCCTGAATTTTGAATACAAAGCCGGTGAACTTGTCCTCATCTGGCTCCACTTTCCGCTCCCGTGCCTGCCGCGCCTGGGGACCGGGGGCATAGTCCGCGAAGGCATCCAGCAATTCGAGTACGCCGAAGTTATTGATACCGGACCCGAAGAACACCGGCGTCTGTTTACCGGCCAAATAGGCGGCGTGGTCGAAGGTGTGGCTGGCGCCTTGCACCAGCTCGATCTCCAGCCGCAGTTCGTCGGCCTGGTCGCCAAGAATGGCATCGAGGCGCGGGTTATCTAGACCTTCGATCATCTCGCCTTCGATGATGCGGTCGCCGTGCGAGGGGCTGAAGAGTTGCACGGCATTCCGATACAGGTGATAGACGCCCTTGAAGCGCTTGCCCATGCCGATCGGCCAGGTCATCGGGGCACACTGGATTTTCAGAATACGCTCGATTTCATCCAGCAGTTCGATCGGTTCCCGTCCCTCGCGGTCCAGCTTGTTGACGAAAGTGAGGATTGGCGTGTCGCGCAGACGGCAGACCTCCATGAGCTTGATGGTCCGCTCCTCGACACCCTTGGCGCTGTCGATGACCATGAGGGCCGAATCGACGGCCGTCAGGGTGCGGTAGGTGTCTTCGGAGAAATCTTCATGCCCGGGGGTGTCGAGCAGATTGAAAATCCGTGCACGGTGTTCAAACTGCATGACCGAAGTCGTGATCGAGATACCGCGCTGCTTTTCCATCTCCATCCAGTCGGAAGTGGCATGCCGGGCAGCCTTGCGCCCCTTGACGGAACCCGCGAGCTGAATGGCGCCGCCGAACAACAGCAGCTTTTCGGTCAGCGTGGTCTTGCCGGCGTCTGGGTGGGAAATAATGGCGAACGTGCGTCGTCGCTCGAGTTCCGGTAGTAAGTCTGTCATTGAATAGGCAGTCAAAAACGAAGATTATATCGCGACATCCGCTGGGCCCGCGGCACTCGCCTTCATTCGAAGCGCCTGGTATCTCCGGGAAACCCACTCATCCAGAGAATCCGCTACCCCTCATGACGCATCACATCCCACCGGAAGCCCTGAAGAAAATCGCCAGCGCTCTGCAACTGGACAGCATCGAACGCCACATTTTTCTCTGCGCCGATCAGAGCAAACCAAAATGCTGCAGCCTGGAGGCCGGGCTGGTAGCTTGGGATTATCTGAAACGCCGGCTGGATGAACTTGGCCTTTCCCGATCCGGCCGCATCGCCCGGACCAAGGCCAATTGTCTCAGGGTCTGTATCAACGGCCCGATCTGCGTGGTCTATCCGGAAGGCATCTGGTACCACTCCTGTACACCCGAGGTGCTGGAACGCATCGTTCAGGAGCATCTCATCGGCGGTCAGCCGGTCATTGAATATGAGTTCGCCGGTCCTATTTCGTCCGCCTGAGGCATACCGGAGAGCGTCACTCCGGCCTTGCCAGCAGGGCTTCAAGACTTTCGAGTTGCTGCGCAGTGCCTAGGGCGAGGATCTGGTCACCCGCGCTTAAGACCTCTTCCGCTTCGGGATTGGGGACCACCTCGCGCCCACGGAGAATGGCGAGGATATTGGCGCCGGTATTTTCGCGCAAACTCAGTCCAGCCAGGCTCTTACCGACAACGAGAGAGTTTTCGTACACCTGGATGCCTTCGAGGTTCAGCCGCTCATCCCCGCCAGAAATCACGGTGTCGAAAAAATCCACCACGGTCGGACTGAGAATGAGATGCGCTAGCCGCCGGCCGCCGATGGCATAGGGACTGATGGCCCGGTTGGCGCCCGCCCGCATCAGCTTGGGCACGCTGGTTTCGTCCACCGCCCGGGACACGATGAACAACCCAGGATTCAGTACCCGCGCCGAAAGCACGATGTAGAGGTTGCTGGCATCATCGCCACTGGTGACGATCAATCCCTTGGCCCGCCGGATGCCCGCCAGTTCCAGGACGGAATCATCGCTGGCATCGCCCAGGATCATCCAATAGCCATGCTGGACAGCATAAGCTTGTGCCTCGACTTGCGGGTCAATGATCACGAAGCGTATGCCGGAATCACCCAGTTCGAGTGCTGCCTGGCGCCCGACCCGGCCCAATCCCGCGATAACGATGTGATCGTTTAATTGATCTACCTCACGCTGCATCTTTTTGGTTCCCAAGGGATCAGTCAAGCGAATCATGACGAGATAATCCATAATCACAGTCATGCTGTAAAACATGGCGCCAATGCCGGTAATCGAGACGAAAATGGTAAAGACTCGACCTACCTCATTAAGACGGATCACTTCACCATACCCTACCGTGGTGATGGTGATGACCGTCATGTATAAAGCATCGAGGAAGGTGGCGCCCTGCTCCCGACCCAACCAGTAATAGCCCGACGTGCCAACCATGATGATGAGGGCCACAACCACCACCGGTGGCAGGAGACGATCACGGAGGCGAATCGATACCAGGCGTTGCTGTTCTGATGACATGAGGGGTGGTGGCGAAAAGAACAGAATTGCTCAGGCAATCACAGCACACCACAGGCCTCTGGCTTTTCAGCCGGGCTTATGGGCCAGGCTGCTGGACGCGGACGCTTTTGTGATCGCGCATTGCTTGCCGCCTCAATGCACGGAAGCTCCCGCTGCGGGTTCCATCGGGAGGGGCTCACCCCGCCAGAGTTTTTCCAGTTGGTAGAATTCCCGGGTCTGGGGCTTCATGACATGCACAATAACATCGCCCAGATCGACCAGCACCCACTCGCCGACATCCTCACCTTCGACGCCCAGGGGCAATGTTGCGTTTTTCCTGGCTTCCTCCGCTACATGCCCCGCCAGTGACTTGACGTGGCGCTCAGAGGTGCCACTGGCCACGACCATGAAATCGGTCATGCCGGTTTTGCCCCGTACATCCACCACTGAGATATCGCGGCCTTTGCCATTGTCCAGAGTGGTTAAAACAAGTTTCAGAAGGTTATCGGTATTCATGGAGAGTCGGATTGGAAACAGGTTGGGAATGTGCCAAAGAAACCATATTGGGGCTTGGCCATAAAGGGAATGGACTTCTCAATCAAGTCATTCCAGTCGCAGCGGGACGCTGCCAGCGGATGACTTAGCGGCTGCTGGCCGTCGCTACTTTGCGTGGCTCAGAAGAAGTGGCGGATTTGCGCTTGCCGTCGGCGGTTACCGTTCTGGAGCGGCTTTCGCTGGCGGGTTTGACCGGGGCTTTGGCTGCCTTCGATGACGGGGTCGAGGGAGCGGTAGGTTTGTTGTTTGGTGCCGTTTCCGCCACGATCAGTTTCTGTCCCGTCTGTACCTCGGTAGTGATAGGAATGTTGTTCCACTTGGCCAGTTGCGCCACATTTACTGAGTGCTTTCTGGCAACCGCGTAGAGGGTTTCGCCTTTGAGGACGGCATAAGACGATTTTTTTGAAGGCGTTTCAGCGGGTTTCTGGCTCGCTGCCGTAGCCACCGTCACCGGGGCACGCGGTTTTAGTGGCTCGGCTTCCAGAGCCTTCACCCGACGGGGCGCCGGTTCCCGGCGCGGCTCCAGGTCACGGGGCTCGGGCGGGCTAACGGGTTCGGGGCGCCGTTTGGCGATACGGGGCGGCGGGGTTTCGTTGAGAGATTCCTGCGGGGTTTCCACCTCGGAAGTCATGGACATAGGGATAAATCGCCCGCCCGTCGGTCTTCCGCCCGGGTAAGCGGGGCGCCGCGCAAATTCGCGGCGGAAGCTCTGGAACGCCCCAGGTTCAACCGGCACGTACTCAGGCTCGATATCCGGGCGTACGAAGGAGCGCCGGCTCATGGAGAGACGTTCAACCTCCTGACGAAACTCAGCAGCCTTCTTGTTAGCGGGGATGTACAGGTGATAGCTGCCATCGATATCGGCGTATTGCCCCCTGAAGCCAGGATTGAGTTCGTACAGCTTGTCGAGGGAAATGCCCGCGGCGTCGGCAGCCAAAGCCAGATCAAGCTGGTTACTCACCTTCACCGGCTTGTACTGGGGCATGTTAGGGAGATCCTTCAGGCTGATGCCGTATTTTTCCGCATCGGCGAACAATCGTGATACCGCCAGCAGTTTCGGAACATAGGCCCGCGTCTCCTGAGGCAGGTTCAGGGACCAGAAATCCGTCGGCAAGCCCGCCGCCTCATTGCGGCGGATAGCACGACCAACCGCACCCTCCCCGCAGTTATAGGCAGCTATGGCCAGCAGCCAATCCCCAAAATCGCCGTGGAGTTTTTTCAGGTATTTTATCGCCGCCTTGGTGGAGGCATAGACATCACGCCGACCGTCATAGGAATGGCTGCGCTTGAGCCCATAGTTGGTGCCCGTGGACGGGATGAACTGCCAGATACCAGCGGCTCTGGCGGAGGATACGACATTGGGTTGAAATGCACTCTCCACGATCGGCAGGAGAGCGATTTCCCCTGGTACATTCTTTTTTTCGACCAACTTGACGATCGAGTACAGGAATGGCTCGGCGCGATTCTGCGCGCGCTCCAGATAGGCGGGATGATTGGCGAACCAGCTCAGCTCGCGGTCGATGTCGGGGTGATCAATCGGTGGCAACGCATAGAGTGCGAACAATCGGTCCCAGAGCGTATCATACTGGGAGCCGCGGGACGCTTTCTTCTTCGGAACAGAGGTTGACTGGGCCGCGGCAGTATCGGGTATAGTGGCGGCCCTCTTGACCTCGTGCCGCGAACATCCTGAAAGGATGGCCGCGCCGATCGAAATACAGCAAATCCATCTGAATAGAGATTTTGGCAGTTGCATTGCTATCTTTATCCTCAATTTCTTGATGTCAGCCGGCCGGGGCGTTGTGTGAGCGCTAACTGATGGAAACGATACAGCCGACCTCACCCCTTCCACGCCACGAATTCTTGAAATGGTATCACGTGGCAAGTCTGGGACAAGCACTCCAAACCCTTGAATCCTCTTATCTAAAGGCAAGCCTAAAGGTTTCCTACAACCGAAAGACCGTGCAAGTCGGTCGTTTGGGTTCGGAAAGCCGGTACATCGATACCGATTTAATCGGCGAATTCGTTCTTGCCGACCGCGAAGGACCCCGCAGTTATCCGACTTTCGTACAGGCCGATGCCGAAGCGCTGCCCTTCGCCGCGGAAAGCATCGACACGCTGATCCTGCCACACGTGCTGGAATTTGTTCCGGATCGACATCAGGTATTACGCGAGGTCGAGCGCGTCCTGAAACCCGAGGGCAGGCTGTTCATCCTTGGCCTGAACCCCTGGAGCCCCCGCCGGCTAATGCAACTGACTCGTAGGTCTTCATTCTGGAATTCCCGTTTGATCGCCAGCCATCACCTGCTGGACTGGCTCAGCTTGTTGAAATTTGATGCAGAACAATCATCATCATTTGGGCTAACCCACAAAAAAGGTCGACACCCCGCGAAAAACGCCTGGGAAGAGCTTACCGCTGGCTTGTCGCTGGCCTACGCCGTCAAGTCTATCAAGCGCAGCTATACTGTGATTCCGATCGAATCGGAATGGGCCAAGATCACGCAACTGGTGACCGGACAGCTACTGGAAACCCCCCAGGCCACCCAACGCCAGAAGCCATGACGACTCCTTCTCCTGTCCACATATTTACTGATGGCGCCTGTCGCGGCAATCCCGGCCCTGGCGGCTGGGGGGCCCTGCTGAGCTATCAAGGTCGCGAGCTCGAGTTGTACGGCGGCGAGCCCAATACCACTAATAACCGCATGGAACTGATGGCGGCGATTCAGGCCTTCCGGTCCCTCAAGCAACCGACCGAGGCCATCATCACCACCGACTCCACCTATGTCATGAAGGGAATTACGGAGTGGCTGGTCAACTGGATCCGCAAAGGGTGGCGA
Organism: Methylococcaceae bacterium; assembly: GCA_028678445.1. GTDB lineage: Bacteria > Pseudomonadota > Gammaproteobacteria > Methylococcales > Methylococcaceae > UBA6136. The sequence goes on along the minus strand of JAJRDJ010000410.1, from coordinate 163 downwards.
ACCGCCGGCAACACGCCAGTCAAGAATGCCGATCTCTGGAAACTGCTCGTCGACGCCCAGGCGTTGCACCAAGTGAAATGGCAATGGGTCAAGGGCCACGCTGGCCATCCCGGCAATGAGCGGGCCGATCAACTGGCAAACCGGGGCATCGACGAAATGCTGT
>JAJRDJ010000068.1 GCA_028678445.1 Methylococcaceae bacterium | reverse complement strand
GAAATCGGCGACGGCGTGGCCAAGATCGAAGGGCTGACCGACGCGATGTACAACGAAATGCTCGATTTCGGAAACAACATCACCGGGCTCGTGCTGAACCTGGAAGAAACCGAGGTTGGCGCGATCATTCTCGGCGATTACACGAGCATCAAAGAAGGGCAGGAGGTCCGCACGACGGGGAAAGTTTTGCAGGTGCCGGTTGGCAAAGAGCTGCTGGGCCGGGTGGTGAATAGCCTCGGGCAGCCCATCGACGATAAAGGGCCCATCAACGCCCAGGCGACCTATCCCGTGGAGAAAATCGCGCCAGGCATCATCCGGCGCAAATCGGTCAGCCAGCCGGTCCAAACCGGCATCATGGCCATCGACGCGATGATCCCTATCGGACGCGGTCAGCGCGAGTTGATCATTGGCGACCGGTCCACCGGCAAAACCACATTAGGCATTGACACGATGATCAGCAACGCCCGCCTGAACAAGGCGGCGCAAGAGGCGGGGGACAAGGATTATCGTCCCCTGTATTCGATTTATGTGGCAGTGGGTCAGAAGCAATCGAACGTTGCCAACGTCATTCGCGTATTGGAAGAAGCGGGCGCGCTGCCCTACACGATCATTGTGATGTCCGCCGCATCCGACTCCGCGACCAACCAGTACCTAGCCCCTTTTGCCGGGTGTGCCATGGGCGAATGGTTCATGGATAACGGCATGGACGCGCTGATCATCTACGACGACCTGTCCAAGCATGCGGTGGCCTACCGGCAGGTGTCGCTGGTGCTCAAGCGCCCGTCCGGCCGCGAGGCCTACCCGGGAGACGTGTTCTACCTCCACAGCCGTCTGCTGGAGCGGTCGGCGCGCGTCGGTGAAAAATACGGCAACGGGTCGCTCACTGCGCTGCCGATTATTGAAACGCAGGCGGGCGACGTCTCGGCCTATATTCCCACGAACGTCATCTCCATCACCGACGGCCAGATCTTCCTGGAGACCGACTTGTTTTACCAGGGCGTACGCCCCGCGGTATCGGTGGGCATTTCGGTTTCCCGCGTCGGTTCGGCGGCCCAGATGAAGGCCATGAAGCAGGTGGCGGGGCGGTTGAAGGGCGAACTGGCGCAGTTCCGGGAGTTGGCGGCGTTTGCCCAGTTCGGCTCCGACCTGGACGCGAAAACCCAGGCGCAGATCGAGCGCGGCAAGCGCATCATGGAAGTATTCAAGCAACCGCCTTACGACCCGATTTCAGTGGACATGCAAGTGGCCGTGCTGTGGGTAGCGCAGAACGGGTTCATCGATGATGTCCCGGTTGAGAAAGTCAAGGACTTCCAGAACAAGCTGACGGATTTCCTGAAGACCCGGAAGGCGGCCCTCCTGGGCAAGATACAAAAGGAAAAAGCCTTGTCGGACGCGCTCACCGGCGAGCTCAAGAGCGCCGCCACGGAGTTCAAGCAGACCTACCGCTAACTGGCCATGCCCAGCACGCGCGACATACGCCGACGCATCAAGTCGGTCAAAAACACGGCCCAGATCACGAAGGCCATGCAGATGGTGGCTTCGTCGAAAATGCAGAAGGCCCAGCAATCCGCGCTGCAGGGGCGCGCGTTCGCCAAAATGGCCAATGACCTGATCGCGCATCTTACGACGGAGACGCGAGACTATTCGCATCCGCTCATGGAAGTGCGGGAGGTGCGAAAGCGAGCGGTGGTATTGATCGGCACCGACAAGGGGTTGTGTGGCGCGCTGAACTCGAATCTTTTTCGCGACGCGGCCAAGTACGACCCAGCGACGACGCAATTCATCGCGGTGGGGAGGAAGGCGGCGCAGTTTCTGGCCCGAGCGAAGCGCAAGCTCGTAGCCGAGTTTCTTTATCACGACACGCCCACCTACAGCGAGTGCCAGGCTATTTCGAAGTTTGCCCAGGACCATTTTTTGAAGGGGGAGGTGGATACGGTGGATGTTTTGTACACCCGGTTCATCAACACCCTGTCGCAGCGGCCGGATGTGCGTCCTTTGCTACCGATGGCGAGCGTCGAGGCGATGAAGGCGGAAGCGGCGGAAAAGGCAGAGGAGCGGGAGAGTTTTGATTTTCTGTTTGAGCCGGACGCCTCGACGGTGCTGGAGCGCTTGATGCTTTACCTGGTGGATTTCCGGATCGCGCAATTGCTGCTGGAAGCCAAAGCCAGCGAACACAGCGCGCGGATGGTGGCGATGAAGAGTGCCACCGACAACGCGAATCAACTGATCAAGGACCTGACGCTGGAATACAACAAGCTGCGCCAGGCCAGCATCACCAAGGAACTGCTGGAGATCTCCAGCGCGCAGATGGCACTTGGATGATTTTAGATTTTCACCCCATTAATCACGAACGAATTTACGATGAATAAAGGCAAAATTGTTCAGGTCATCGGCCCGGTGGTGGACGTGGAGTTTCCCGGACAGCTTCCAGGCTTGTATAACGCGGTGACGATCGAATACGAGTTGCCGCTGCAAGGGAAAACGCGCCTGACCCTGGAAGTGCAGCAGCACCTGGGCGACAGCTGGGTGCGAGCCATTGCCATGTCCACCACGGACGGGCTGAAGCGCGGCATGGAAGTTGTCGATACCGGCAAGCCCATCTCCATGCCCGTGGGAGACTGCGTCATGGGCCGTGTGTTTGATGTCACCGGCAACCCCGTCGATGAGCGTGGGCCGGTCAACGCGGAAAAATTCTACCCGATCCATCGCCAGGCGCCCTCGTTGATGGATCAATCCACCACCCCCCAGGTCCTCGTCACCGGCATCAAGGTCATCGACCTCATCTGCCCCTTCCTTAAGGGCGGCAAAGTCGGTGCG
>JAJRDJ010000409.1 GCA_028678445.1 Methylococcaceae bacterium | reverse complement strand
TGGTAAATGAAGGCATCAATCTAGCAAAGGAATTCGGCGCCACGCAAAGCCATAAATTCGTCAATGGCCTGCTCGACAAGATTGCCCGGAAATACCGCGCCGTGGAATCGGCGGCCCGGGCAAATCGTTAAGCTGTAGGAATGGCGCTCAGCGAATTCGATCTGATCCGCCGGTTTTTTGCCGAAGCCACAATCCGGCGCCCGGATACCGCACTCGGGATCGGTGATGACTGCGCCCTGCTGCGTTGCGCGGCGGGCATGGAACTGGCCATCACCGCCGATACTATGGTTGCTGGTGTCCACTTCCTCCCGGATGTCGACCCCGAAAGCCTCGGCCATAAGTGTCTCGCCGTGAATCTCAGCGATCTGGCCGCCATGGGTGCCGAAGCGGCATGGTTCACCCTGGCCCTGACGCTGCCGGAGGCCGATGAAGCCTGGCTAGCTGCTTTTGCACGGGGGTTGTTCAGTCTGGGGCATCGGTGTGGGGTACAACTAGTCGGCGGTGATACGACGCGCGGTCCGCTCGCCATCACTATTCAGGCAATGGGGCAAGTTCCGGAGGGTCAGGCATTGTGTCGTTCCGGCGCCCAGCCCGATGACCTGATTTTTGTCAGTGGCCCCCTGGGGACAGCCGGGTTGGGCCTTAAAATGCGGCTGGGAACAATCGATCACGCGGACCCTGCGGCCATTGCCGCACTGGAGCGCCCCGAACCGCGCCTAGCGTTGGGTCAAAGCCTGCGCGGACTGGCCAGCGCCTGCATTGACATTTCCGATGGGCTGGCAGGAGACCTTGCTCATGTGCTCGCCGCCAGTGGGGTAGGGGCCATTTTGCATTATGATCACCTGCCACTCTCGGAATGCGTTACGGAGTATATTGAGGAAACCGGCGATTTTGCCCTGCCCCTCACGGCCGGCGACGATTACGAATTATGCTTCACTGTGCCCTTGCATCGGCGGGACGAAGCGGACATGGTGCTCGGAAAATGTGGTCTCCGGGGAGCCGCCATCGGCCAGTGCGAGACAGCGCAAGGCCTCCGCATCAACCAGAGAGGGCATCCACTGGCGCTGGAGGCTCCAGGCTATGAGCACTTCTCCCGCGCCTAAGCCAGCGCGGTCGAAACGCCAGGTCCGTATTCCGGCCCGGGTGATCTTCACCGACCCCTGGTGTTTCCTCGGCTTTGGCTTTGGTTCCGGGCTGGCCAAGACCGCCCCCGGCACCTTCGGAACCCTTGCCGCCTTCCCCCTATATGCCTTGATGGCTCAACTGCGTCTTCCCGTGTATCTCATGAGCGTTCTAACGCTATTCCTGATCGGCATCCTGATCTGCCAGCGCAGTGAGGACCGCATCAAGGTGAACGACCATTCCGGCATTGTCTGGGACGAGATCGTCGGATTTCTCATCACGATGACCGCCGCGCCCTTGTCCTGGCCGGCGCTCGCCGCGGGATTTGTGTTATTTCGGCTCTTCGATATCCTGAAACCCTGGCCCATCTGCCACCTGGACCGCAGCCTCCATGGCGGCCTCGGTATCATGCTCGACGACGCCCTGGCTGGTCTCCTAGCAGCCCTCAGCCTGCATTGGCTCCTGCCATATCTGAGCAGCTGAAACCGCAAGAGCGGCGATATTTTTTAAATTGCGGAAAAACAGTCAATACTGTTATAATATTATTTTTGCGCGGGGTGGAGCAGTCTGGTAGCTCGTCGGGCTCATAACCCGAAGGTCGTAGGTTCAAATCCTGCCCCCGCTACCAATTCATAATCCGGTACTGTCCGGGCAAGTCCTGAAGCCAGCATAAACGCTGGCTTTTTTGTGTCCGATTCTCCGTACAAGACCAAGTCCTTTCTAATCCTGAGGCTCAAGGGGAGTATGGTTTGAGATGAGAGATCAGGCGGCTATGGTTTGGGACCACGGCCAATCTCCGCCAGCGGGTCAATAACAGCTTAACCGGCGCTTCACGGCATCAAATCCCGAAAATCGGTGATGGCCGGAAATTCCGTGATGACCCGGGCCGGTTGCGGGGCATCATTCCGCAGCACCAGCAGCGCAATGGTGTGTGCGATGCCGTTGCGTTGTTCCGACCGCAACAGGTTGTCATCGATCAATACTGTTCGCCTGGATGAAAAAAATGCTCCAGTGCCTCGAGTTGCGAAGAAAACTCCGGGGGGATCATTGGGAAGGCCGAAGGTATAAGAGCTGACGATGCGGTCGAAAAATTCTCCGCTACAGGAGCGCTCCATCTTGAGGGCGAGACTTTTCGGATGGGCACGAAGATACTCAAGAAAGGCTTCGACATGAGGCAGCACGGCGATAAGCCCGGCCAGCTTCGCCTTCAGGCTTGTCATATCCAGATTGAGTTGCGTACTCCAGTAATCGAGGCAATACCACTTCAGCCGGCCTTCCATCGCCTTGAATTTCGGCATGAGCCGGTGCTTTGCCGCTTAGACATTCATCTTTTGCTGTTCGGCATAGCGAGCCGGGACAAAATTCAGCAGAAATTGTTATCGAAAGTAAGATCCAGGACCGTGCTATCTATGTCAAGAAACACGTTGTCGATGTTTTGCCAGTTGACCATGGGTTAATCACCAAGTAATTTGTTTTTTTGCGACTTTTCGGGAATCCGAGTTCAGTGAGCAGTAGTTCCGGTTTTCAAGCCTCGCCCCTACGAACGGATCCCAGTCGCTGGTTCGAACCTGTTCTCCAGCAGGCGCGGGAAGCGGGTCGGCGGATCATGGTCGTGTACGGTAGCGAATTCCGGGTGGGCGTCAAGGATGATCAGTCGCCCCTCACGGGCGCGGATTTGGCCTCACATGATTATCTAATGGGGGCACTCGAGTTGCTGAATCCACAATATCCGGTGGTATCGGAAGAGTGCGCTGTTGACGCGGACGAAGCAACAGAGAGCCGGGAAACCTACTGGCTGATTGACCCGCTGGATGGCACTCAGGAGTTTATTCGGCGCAACGGCGAATTTACCGTCAACATCGCATTGATTCATCGACACCGTCCGGTCCTCGGGGTGGTATACGCGCCGGCATTGGGCGTCACTTATTTTGCCTCGGAAGGCTGCGGGGCTTTCCGGCAGGAAGGTGAAGCCGAGCCCACGCCCATTCATGTCACGGCTACCGCAACAGAAACGCCCCGGGTCGTAGCCAGTCGTTCCCACGGATCGACTGAACTGGAACTCTACTTGGCCAGGCTTGGCAAGCATGAACGGGTAGCAGTGGGAAGTTCGCTAAAATTTTGTCTGGTCGCCGAAGGGAGGGCGGATATCTATCCGCGAATGGGCCCTACCTCAGAGTGGGATACCGCCGCCGCGCAGTGCGTGGTGGAACAAGCCGGCGGGGCGGTAGTGGATCTCGATGGTCTGCCGCTGCGCTACAACGCCGGACCCTCGATACTGAACCCTTTTTTTCTGGCTTTTGGGGACAAATCCCGAGACTGGACGCGTTATGCTAGGGGAATCGTCGGCTAGTCGTCAGCGCTAGGCGCTAGTTAATTGACCACAGTTGGCCATTCTGCGATAGTTCGGGCTCCGCGCGACTATCTTTCAGATTGCACTGCGGCTTTTGTACCACTGCAAACCGTCCGGCATGGGCATGACAGAACAACCCAACGATAATCACCAATCAGTCAGTCCTACCCCTCAGCCAGAACTGTCATGCTATCGTAACTCAGCG
>JAJRDJ010000408.1 GCA_028678445.1 Methylococcaceae bacterium | reverse complement strand
ACTCGATCACATGGTCAATGACGATTCCCATATTCTGCAGCCCATCGGCCTGGGCGATCGTCCTCGGAAAACCATCCAGCAGAAATCCATTTTGGCAGTCTTTCGCCCGGATGCGTTCCTTGATGAGACCGAGGATGATCTCGTCCGAGACCAGCAGCCCCGCATCCATGATTTTCTTGGCTTCCACACCAAGAGCAGTGCCCTCGCGCACCGCCGCGCGCAGCATATCGCCAGTGGAAATCTGCGGTATGCCGAATTTTTCCGTGATGGCTTTGGCCTGGGTGCCCTTGCCCGAACCCGGACCGCCCAGAAGGATGACTCGCATCTCAACGTCTCCCGCGAATAAATTGGGTAATTTTGGCATAAGTGACTATCAGTGTCACAGGTAAACCCGCCGCGGAACCCTTGAATGCGTTCAGGTGCGGACCGGCTCCAGCCCCGCCAGCCGGTAGGTGGGCAGCCACTCGGGTGCGTGACCGAGAAAGTCCAGCTCCGCGACGCCGCCGGAGATGAGCGCCGAATCGATACCGAAGCGGCCTGCCCCGCGAATATCCGTGTCGAGCTGATCGCCGATCATTACCAGATGGCGGGTTCCGGCCCGCCGCGCGGCCTCGGCGAATATCGCCGTCTCCGGTTTGCCGAGCGGCACGAAACCGATGCCGGGACGGCCCGGATAGCGCTGCCGAAGAACCGCTTCGATCATCAGCGCCACCGCGCCCGAGGTCATGCCGAAGCCGCTGGCCTTGGGATAAATCAGGTCGGGGTTCGGCAGAATCAGCGGCACCGAATCACCCCGGTCGAACTTTTCAATGAGCCGCGACAGCACCGCATCCACGGATTCGAGGAAGGGAAAACCCACCTGGTCGCCGATCACCAGCATATCGAAATCCTCCGTCGGCGGAACGGCCTTTGCCCCGGCCTGCTCGACGTACCGGAAGGTATCCTCCGGTCCCAGAATCGCGCAGCGGCGGCCCCGGAGATTTGCGGTCTCGAAATACGGCTTCAGGAGGGAGCCGGAGGTGATGATCTGCCCTGCCTCGACCGGCAGCCCAAAGCCTTGATAGCGCCGCGCGGCACGCTCCGGCAGGCGGGCGGACGTGTTGGTGACCAGAAAAAACGGCTTGTTCAGCCGCTGGAGCCGCTCCAGCAGACGGCATGCGCCGGGCAAGGGTCCGTCCCGATGGACCAGCACGCCATAGGCATCGAACAGCAGGGCATCATAACGGACGATCAGTTCGTCGATGGTGATGACGGGAATGGGGGTTTTCATTGAACCGCGGGACGTGTCAGCGTTAATAATGCGATATCCGGGGGACGGGCGTCTCGCCCGCGATCAAACAGGCAGCTTGTATTACGCCAAAGCCATCCATGCACGCCCATCAGCCCAGACGCTTGCGCAGCAGCACCTCGTCCCGGCCCTCCCGGACCAAGCCTTCGATCACGCCGACTGGTTCGAACCCCGCCCCACGATACACCGCCAGCGCCCTTTCATTAAAGCTCGACGCGGCGACCCAGACATTGTTCGCGACCGTGTGCACCTCTCTTTCCACCCAATCCAGCAGCGCCCGGCCTATCCCCTGGCCCCGAAAGCCATCGGCGAGACCCAGCAACTCGATATAAGGCCCGCGCAGCCACGGATGGCGGATGCAGATGACGCCCGCCAGCGCCTCATCCACGCTCACTGCGTAACGATGCAGGGCCGGGTCGTCCCGTTGCAAATAGCCCGACAGCACCGAAGGGGAAAAGCCCAGCGTCAGCCACGGGTCCAAGGCCGCCAGCTGCCCGCCGATGTGGTTCGCCTCCTCCTCCGACAAACCCCGCGTCAGCGTGCAGCGGGCCAGGTGGACCTGGAGTTCCGTAAACGGGCGCGGCGGCATGGTCATTCCGTCCCCTCTCCAAATAGTGCGTCATACTTCCGGTTATCGCCGGGGCGCCGTTCGTAGCATTCCGGTACCGTTTCGGGCCGGCCCTCGCGCAGCAGCTGGCTGACCGTCACGAAACGATAATCCTGCTCGCGCAGTCCCTTCAGAATCTCCGGCAGCGCCGCCGCCGTGCCGTGACCCCGGCCATTGGCGTGGAACACCACGATGGAGCCTGGCCTGACCTGCCGGAGGACCTCTCTGGCCAGGGCGGATGCCGACTGCCCCCTGGCCGCATCGCCGCTGACCACATCCCACTGGATTGCCGTCAGGCCCCGGTCATTCACCGCCCGCAAGGACTCGGCGCTGCAAGTGCCGTAAGGAAAACGCAGCGACGCCGGCTGGCGGGGAATGCCGTCCATCAAAGCGCCCAGCCCACGCTGCTCCGCCCGGTGGGCCAGCCGGTTCCGGATGCGCTGATACTCTCCTTGAGTCCAGACGATTTGCTGAAGCATCCTTTCGCCGGAGAGCACGCGCAGATTGCCATGCGTCCAGCCGTGATTGCCGATCTCGAAGCGCGGGTCCGCCATCAGTTGCTGGGTTTTCTCCTCGTGGTTGCGCATCCATTTGCCGCCCGCGAAGAACGTCGCCGGGACCTGCTGGCCGCGCAGCATATTGATGATAGCCCGGTCATAACCGGTGATGTCATCGGCCTGCTCGCAGAGATCAAACGTCAGCGCCACCGGTTTGTCGCCTGGCGCCACGCGCACCCGCCGGATCGACTGGCGCAAGCCGGACCCTAAAAGCGGCAACTCCGAATCGGGCTCCCTTTGCACCGGCGGGCTATGATCGGCCGGGTTGAGT
>JAJRDJ010000407.1 GCA_028678445.1 Methylococcaceae bacterium | reverse complement strand
ACGGCATCGCCCTCGATGCCGATGTTCCGGATCATTTTGGCACTGACCAGATCCTTGCCGAGATGAGGGTCAACCCAGCCCTTGAGGCTGTTTTCAACGTCCGTTTGATTGAGCGCCATGTGATCTCCCGTAATGATGAGAAGGCGGAATGTAAGCTATCAGAGTCCCAATCAGGACGCTGGAAGAAGCCAAGGGCTGCACGCCGTATCAGCGCATGCGGCCAATATCCATCTGATTCTGCTTGTCGGCCGAGCCGCGGCCCGGATTGGCGACGCCGGCGATTTCCGCCTTATGCCTGACCCGTAGCTCGGAGTAGGCCGTGAACGTGGCCATGAACATGATGATGCCGACACTCGACGCCCAGAGGCGATCCGGCGTCTTTTGCCAGAACAATATCCAGCCAGGCTTGACCAGTCCGATGAGAAACACCACGGGCGAGAGCGCCACGAGCAGGAGCATGAATTTGATCACGTAGAACCTCTTGTTGATGAGTATGAAAACGGTGGTTTAGACCGAACAGTGTAAAGTCGTTCCCGCCGGCGCGAGGCGGGCTGGCCTTGGATCGTCCTCAGACCCGGCGCCAGGTGGTGCTGCCAGCCGTGTCTTCCAGCACTACACCCTGGGCCTTGAGCGAATCGCGAATACGGTCGGCCTCGGCCCAGTCGCGGTTGCTACGGGCATCCAGCCGCTGCTGAATCAGGGACTCGATGGCGGTTTCGTCCAGGGCCTCGGCCTGGTTTCCAACCCCGCCCTTGAGGAAATCGTCCGGATCGGCCTGGAGCAGGCCCAGTACGCCGGCAATCGCCCTGAACTGCCCGGCCAGTTGCAACGCGAGTGCGGGCTGCTCCGCTTTCTGGCGGTTGATTTCCCGCGCCAAGTCGAACAGCACCGCGATGGCCTCGGCCGTGTTGAAATCATCGTCCATGGCCGCCCGGAAGCGCTGTTCGAAGGCGGCAGCCCCGGAAGGTGGATGCGCAAGCCCGTTACCGGAAGGCGCCGGCGTCAGAGGCACGGTCACGTCTGTCTTCAGCCCCCGCAGCGCGGTATAGAGTCGGGTGAGTGCCGACTGTGCCTCGTCCAGATTCTCGTCGCAATAATTGAGTGGACTGCGATAGTGGCTATTGAGAATGAAAAAGCGCACCACTTCGGGCTGGTAACGGGAGAGGATTTCCCTGACGCTGAAAAAATTGCCCAGCGACTTGGACATCTTCTCCTCGTTGACGCGTACGAAGCCGTTGTGCATCCAGATATTGACGAACTTCGTGCCTGAGGCACCCTCCGACTGGGCAATCTCGTTCTCGTGATGCGGGAACTGCAGGTCCATGCCGCCGCCATGAATATCGAAATGCTGGCCCAGGCAGCGGGTGGACATGGCGGAACATTCGATATGCCAGCCCGGCCGGCCTTCACCCCAGGGAGATTCCCAGAAGGGTTCCCCCGGCTTGGCCCGTTTCCATAGCACGAAATCCATCGGGTCGCGCTTGGCCTCGTCAATATCCACGCGCTCTCCCGCCCTCAGATCATCGAGATGCTTGCCGGAAAGGCGGCCGTAACCCGGAAATCGGGCGACGGCATAGAAGACATCGCCATTGGCGCCGACGTAGGCGAACCCCCGGCTGATCAGGGCCTTGATCATTTCGATAATGTCCTCGATGGACTGCGTGGCGCGGGGTTCAAGGTCGGGTGGTAACACGCCCAGTGCCCGCTCATCTTCATGCATGGCGGCGATGAACCGCTCCGTCAGCACCGCAATGGACTCGCCATTTTCCTGTGCTCGCTGGATGATCTTGTCATCCACATCGGTGATATTCCGCACGTAGGTCAGTCCATAACCCCGATAGCGAAAATAACGGGCGACGACATCAAACGCCACCATGACCCGCGCATGGCCGAGGTGACAATAGTCATAGACGGTCATGCCGCACACATACATCCTGACCTTGCCAGGCAGGATGGGGGTGAAAAATTCCTTCTGGCGGGTGAGCGTGTTGTAAATCTGAAGCATTATTCTGAAATGTAGGTGAATTCCGCCAGCCGGCGATGCAGGCGATGCGGATCAATGAGCCGATACAATAGACCCAGTTCCGGCCCGTCATGACGGCCGGTGAAAGCCGCGCGCAACGGCATGAACAGCCCCTTGCCCTTGGCGCCGGTAACCGCTTTCAACGCCGCGAGGAACCCGTTGAAGTCTTCGCCCTTCGCATTTGCGGCATCGATGGCTGCGAGAAAGAAGGCCTCGCCCGCCTGTCTGGCGACTTCGGCGGCGGCGTCCTCGATAGACAGGCGCTCATCGGTGAACAGAATGCGCGCCCACGTGTCGGCCTGCTCGGGGAAGAGGCAGTTACTGCGAACCACGTCACGGAATTCAACGCGCTGATGCTCCGGGACAATGACGCGCGTCTCGGCGCGCAGCCAGGCATCCAGCTCCGCGTCGGGCACCGAGCGAATGGCCAGCGATTGCCAGTGATCAAGATGCGCGGGATCGAAGCGGGACGGTGATTTGCCAAGATGATGCGTCGAGAAGCGCGCTCTCAAACCGGCGAGATCCATCAGTTCATCGCTCTCGTAGTAATGCCCGAGGCGAGCCATCATATTGAGCAGAGCGCCCGGAAAATACCCGGCTTCCCGCAACTGATTGATGCTGCGGCTACCATTCCGCTTGGACAGGGGCGCGCCGTCGTCACCGAGAATCAGGGCCGTATGTGCATAACGGGGCAATGGCAACCCCAATGCCTGCAACACCAGTAATTGGCGTGGCGTGTTGGCCAGGTGATCCTCGCCACGGACGACATCCGTGACCCCCATCAGGGCATCGTCGATCACGTTGCAGAAAAAGAACGCGGCACTACCATCGGCCCGGCGGATGATGAAATCGCCGATATCATCGCTCAGGAATTTTTGCGTCCCCCTGACGCCATCCTCAAAGGACACAAGCTGGCCTTTTGGCACACGAAACCGCAAGGTGGGCACCCTGCCCTCTTCCTGCCTGCGCCGGATCTCTTCATCAGTCAAATGCGCGCACTTGCCGCTGTAGCGCGGCGGCTTGCCGGCCGCCAGTTGTAGCTTGCGGGAAATTTCGAGTTCGGTAGCCGAACAGTAACAGGGATAGGCGAGGGCCAAGCGCTGCAGTTCGTCGTAATAGTGCTGATAGACCCGACCCCGGCGCGATTGAAACCAGTCCTCGCAGGGCTCGCTATTCGTGGGCCCTTCGTCCCAGTCCAGCCCCAGCCAGCGGAGGTCGTACAGCAACTCATCGACGAATTCCCGGCGGCTACGCTCCGCGTCCGTATCCTCGATGCGCAGCAGGAAGGTTCCTCCAAACAAGGCGCTGAATAGCGCCGTCCGGGCATTGCCGATATGCATGAGGCCGGTGGGGCTGGGCGCGAAGCGGGTTTTGCTTGATGCCATCGGGGGTCACGAACCTAAGTCAAACGAATGGAACTGTAACAACTACCAGCGTTCCCGGGCAACCGGATACCCTTGCTAATCCCATCGGGGACTGGCGAGTAGAGACTCGTCAGAGCTTGCGCCAAATCCATTCTCCCGCCTCACCCAACTCCAGAACCGCGTCATAGTGGGCGGCAAAGTCATCATCATCGCGTTTGGCCACGTATCCCATGGTGATGAGGGTGATACCCTGCTGGTCAAGTAATTGGAAAATACGGTTCCGTGTCGCGGTCTCCAGGTCCCGCCCCGGATTGGCCATGACCGCGAAGCGCGGCGCCGCCAGCATAATCCGGGCAAAGGAAACGAAGCGTTGTTCACGCGCGGAGAGCAGCGTGTCCCAGTCATGTTCGTTGTCCAGTCCGCCGGCGCGCGCGATAACATCGGCCACCCCCAGCAAATCGAGTACTTCATGGATCCGCGCATTGGTCAGGGGATTATCCTGATGAACAGGAGCCAGCGCCTGCCGCAGCGTGCCTGGCGGGACATAAGGCCGCTCCGGTAGAAAGAGGATGCGGTCCAGCGGCGGACGCTTGACGACGCCCATTCCCGCATCGTAAATGCCTGCCGTTGCTTTGAACAAGGCGTCTCTGGCCGCATCATCCCCCATGACCAGCACTCTTAACCCATGAGGTATGGTGACCGAAAGATCCTTGACCAGCACGCGCTTGTCGCTGGGCGATAACAGGGTGAGATTTTCATAAACGATTTCATCATCTTCTTCGCGCATATCCAGCCCCGAGACCGTTTCGGTCTGGGCCAGTTCGATCACGTACCATAGGTTGATGAGCCGCTGGATGACGGCAGCGAACGAGGACAGCGACTGGAACTGGTTAACGATCAACGAGAAAGCACCAACCAGCGCGGCAAAGGCCAAGGCGGACTGGGTCACCACGCCAAACTCGACTCGCCCCTCGATAAACAGCGGCGCTACCAGCAGTATCGGTATGATTTGAATCAGGTAGTTGTAACCGGTAGTAAACGTGCCCAGGTTCCGGTTCACCCCGATGATTGCCCGGAAATTGTCGGCCAGTTCATTGAACTGTCTGATGAGGCGGGGTTTCAAGCGGCTCTCGTGATGCAGGAGGGCGATTGACTCGGCCCGCTCACGCACATGGATCAAACTGGAGCGAAAGGCCGCCTCCTTGTCCAGTTGCTTGTAATTGAGATCGACCAACTGGGCACCGACCCTTACGGTGATATAGGACCCAATCACGGCATAGAGCAAGGCGGCACCAAACAGCCAGGGGCTAATCATCCAGAGCACGCCCGAAAAAGCCACGACAGTGAACACCCCATTCATGCTCATCAGAATGAATGACAGGGTCGTGGTTGTGAAGGTCTTGACGTCATCGGCAATCCTCTGATCGGGATACTCGACCCCGCTTTGCCGTATGAGCTCATCATTCATGCGGTAGTAGGTCGGGGGCTTCACATAAAGATCGACGAATTGTCCGGTCATGAACTGCCGCCACACTAACCCCAAGCGCTCTTCGCAATAACGGAGAATCACGGCCACCCCGGTGGATGCCGCAAAAACCAGCACGTAGAAGAATGCCTGACGAACGAATACATCGGTTTTCCGGTCTGCCAGCGCGCTCATGAAGTCGCGGCCGACATAGCTGTTGACGATGTTGAGTGCATTGAAGACAAGCAGCAAACCGATCAGGGAGGCAAACAGCGAGACCGCCTGGCCGCCGAATTCGGACCGCCGAAAATTGACGATCAGTCGTGTGAAGAGCCCCCAACCCTGCTCATTGATAGGAAGTCGCAACATTCTCTACCTCATTATTATTCTGCAACCGGCCCTTGGTGTTTAACTGATAGGATATTAACAGGCAGGCCCCTGAAACCGCGAATCTCATTGTGTATTTTTCGGCAACCCAACCCCTTTTTCGACGGGATGGGAATCGTCTTCCTGGCCGCGGGCCGCGTTCGGACGGTTCCTCGGTGAGCAGGCCGTTAACCCTATTTGTGATGGAAAACCCTTGGAGCACTCTCATGCAAGCCTATGAAAAACTGCTGCTGGAGAACAAAGCCTGGGCGGGCGAGAAGATTGCCCATGACCCCGCGTTCTTTACCAAACAGCTCAAGCAGCAAACCCCCGATTTCCTCTGGATCGGCTGTTCGGACAGCCGGGTTCCGGCGGAGATTGTCGTCAATGCCACGCCGGGAGAAATCTTCGTCCACCGGAACATCGCCAACCAGATCATCACGACGGACTTCAACAGTCTCAGTGTCATCCAGTTTGCCGTGCAGGTATTACAGGTCAAACACATCATTGTCTGCGGCCATTACGAATGCGGTGGCATCAAGGCCGCGCTGGACAAACAGCGTTCGGATCTGACCTTGGTCAATAACTGGCTGATGCACATCAAGGACATTTACCGTCTCCACGAGGAAAGTATCGAAAGCCTGCCAACGCTGGAGGCCCGCATCAACCGGCTGGTCGAATTCAATATTGTCGAACAGGTTTATAAACTCACCCACACGCCGATCATCCAGCAGGCCTGGAAAAACCGGCAAGGGCCTACCTTGCACGGCTGGGTCTATGGGCTGGAGGACGGTCTGCTTAACGAACTGGTCAGCCTGACCCCGCACCATGCGATCGAATCCATCTACCAATACACCGACCTGATAGCGGGATGAGAAACCTCTTCAGTTCAGCTGCGAGCCACCTCATTGTCCCTTCGAACGATTCCACTGTCCGCCAACTTTCGCTAATCTAGCGTAGTCAATACACCTGTACCTTGCGCCCACTTATCCTGAACACTGCCCGGAGACCTTTGTGACCCATCTCACCCGAATTCTAAAACACGCGGCCATCGCGGGCTTACTGGCAAGTCCGTTCCTGAGTCAACCCTGCTATGCGGTTGCCTACTGGGGTACCTATTCCTCAACCTTATGGAATACCCCTTCCCGATATTTCACGGATCAGGACTGGCAACTTTTCGAAGGCACCCTGAAGCGGACACTGGATTCGGCCCTGGATGGTCAGACCAACACCTGGAGCAATGCAGCCAGCAAGGCTTCGGGGGAGTTCACGGTGCTGAAATCAGTGACCAGGCAGGATCAGAATTGCCGCCAGGTCAAGATTACGAGTCAGGCGGGCGGTCTGCGCCGCGTGACGGGTATTGCCTTCTGCAAGGAAGACGATGGCAGCTGGAAAGCCATCCCCGGCAAGGGCAGCAAGTGAGCTCCCGGCCACAATCACCAGGTCATGACGCCTAAACGGCCGGTTTACTATCTCCAGCACCCGCATGAGGACATTCCCGCCGGCATCGTGGTGTTTCTGGTCGCGCTTCCCCTGTGCCTTGGCATCGCGCTGGCTTCCGGTGCCCCGCTGTTGTCCGGTGTAGTCACGGGGATCGTCGGTGGTTTGGTCGTTTCATGGGCCAGTGGCTCGCAATTGAGCATTAGCGGCCCGGCGGCGGGTCTCGCGGTGATTGCCCTGCATGCCATCGAAACCTTGGGCGGGTATCCGGTCTTTCTGCTCAGTGTCATGCTGGCCGGTGTGCTGCAAATCGCGCTAGGCATGCTCAGGGCAGGAGTCATCAGCGCTTACTTCCCGGCCGCCGTCATCAAGGGCATGCTCGCCGCCATCGGGCTGATCCTGATGCTCAAGCAAATCCCCCATGCCCTCGGCTACGATGCCGACTTCGAGGGCGACGAGGCATTTCTGCAAAGCGATGACCATACCACGCTCTCGGAACTGGTCTTTTCGCTGCAGGCTTTTTCACCCGGCGCCACGATCGTGAGTGTGGTCGCGATCGGCATCATGCTGCTGTGGGAATCAAAAGCGATTAAAAACCGCCGCTGGCTGGCCCTGGTACCCGGACCACTGGTGGCGGTGGCCTGGAGCATCGCCTGGAACCTGATCAGCCGGGAGCACCTGCCCGATCTGACCCTCGAGGCCAGCCATCTGGTGAATCTTCCGGTCATCAACGGAGTTGCGGAATTTGCCAAGCAGCTGGTCTGGCCCGATTTCAGCCAGTGGTCCAACCCGGGGATTTACCGGGTGGCGGTAACCCTGGCCATCATCGCCAGTCTCGAAACCCTGTTGAACCTGGAAGCGGTGGACAAGCTGGACCCGCTGAAAAGGGTGGCGCCGACCAATCACGAACTCAAGGCCCAGGGGCTTGGCAATCTCGTAAGCGGCCTTTTGGGCGGGTTGCCGATGACCGCGCTCATCGTACGCAGTTCCGCCAATATCACCGCGGGCGGCAAAACCAAGGTTGCCAGTTTCGTACACGGCCTGATGTTGCTGGTCAGCGCCCTGTTTCTGAGCCCGTATCTCAATCTGATTCCCCTGGCTGCTCTCGCCGCCATATTGTTACTGACCGGTTACCGGCTGTGCCAACCGGCCTTATTCCGGGACATGTATCGCAAGGGCGCCAGTCAGATCGTCCCCTTCTTGGTGACCATCGGGGCCATCCTGTTCACTGACCTGCTCACGGGCATGGCGATCGGGCTGGTTTTCGGACTGTACTACGTCGTTCGCACCAATTTCCATTCCGCAGTTTCACTGACCCGGGATGGCCGCCATTACCTGCTGCGGCTGCAAAACGATGCCTCATTCCTGAACAAGGCACCGCTCCGCCAGGCCTTGAGCCAGATCGAGGATGGCAGTTATGTCATCATCGACGGCACGCGAGCGCGCTTCATCGATCACGATATCATTGAGACCATAGAGGACTTCATGGCCGGGGCCAATGACAGCCAGATTCGCATTGAACTTAAAAACCTGGCTGGCCTGTCACCAAAGCTCCAGGCAGAACCGTCCACCTGAGCACTACCAACCCTTCGGCCCTTAGCATCCGCACGCTTTCATCCACCCTTCATGCGAGTCGCTTCATGAGACTATCCGCCATCAGTGTCCTTTGTGCCCTAAGCTTGTCATTTACGTGCCACGCGGCGGGAAAACCCAAAAAAACGGAGAAACCCCCAGTGAATAATTCCGCCCCCCAAGTCAAATTGCAGACCAGCCTTGGCGATGTCGTCATCAAACTGAATGCCGCCAATGCCCCGGTTTCGGTGGAGAATTTCCTGAGTTACGTCAAGGCTGGTCATTACGACGGAACCATTTTCCACCGGGTGATTCCGGGCTTCATGGCCCAGGGCGGCGGATTCACGGAGAAATGGGCGCAGAAGCCCACCAAGGCGCCGATCAAGAACGAGGCCGATAACGGTCTCAAGAATACGCGCGGCACCATAGCCATGGCCCGGACCTCGGACCCGCAGTCGGCGACAGCGCAGTTCTTCATCAATTACGCGGACAATGCCTTCCTCGATTACAAGAGTGCCACGCCACAAGGCTGGGGCTATGCGGTATTTGGTGAAGTCGTGGAGGGCCAGGAGGTGGTCGACAAGATGGCCACCATCCCGACCGGTAGCGGCGGCCCGATGCCCACCGATGTTCCAAAGACTCCTATCGTGATTCAAAAAGCCACCGTGCTTGACGGCGCCAAGTAAGCCGCAACGCCCATGAGCCCGGGGTCTGTGACGAATCGCCGGACCCCGGGCTACTCAATGCAAGCAACGTTAAGCCATGTCATCGGAAACGCTATTCATCTCCGATCTTCATCTTGCGGCCAGCCGGCCGGAGCCCGTGGCACGGTTTCTGGATTTCATCCGCCACCGCGCCTCTGGTGCGGAGAGTCTTTTTATTCTCGGCGACTTGTTCGATGCCTACCTGGGTGATGACAACAATGCCTGGCCCTTCGGGCTCATCAAGCAGGTACTGAAGCAGCGGGTCGACGCCGGCACGGCGATCTTCATCCAGCCGGGCAACCGGGATTTTCTCCTGGGTGAACGCTTCCACCTCGAAACGGGCTGCGGACTGCTCGGCGACTACGCTCTCATCGACCTCTACGGCACGCCCACTCTGCTTACGCACGGCGATTTGTTATGCACGGATGATGTGCAGTACCAGGCGGCCCGAGTCAGGGTAAGGTCCCCCGAATGGCGGGCCTATGCGCTGGGCAAGCCGCTATGGATGCGGCAGTTGTATGCCCGCTGGTATCGCTTCAAGAGCGGCCTGGACAAGGGCGGTAAGACTCAGGAGATCATGGATGTGAACGCGGATACCGTGCAGCGGATCATGCTGCAGTATGGTGTGCGGCGCCTGATTCACGGCCATACGCACCGGCCCGCCATCCATGTCCTCACCCTCGACGGTCAGTCCGCGGAACGGTTTGTCCTCCCCGAGTGGAAGGGTAGCGAATGGGTGCTGTGCTGGGATGCACGAGGCTTTCGCCAGGAGTCCTTGCCTCAGGCCGGGTGAGCGAATACGGAACAGGCAGCGGCACGAAATCCACTCAGGATGGCGACCCATCCTGGCGGGCGAGACGCTCCAGCTCTCCTTCGCTAAAACCGGCCAGACGCCGGGCGAGCAAGTTGAATGGCCCCCGTACACCCCCCTTGATATACTGTCCTATGAGATCGAAATAAACCTCCTCGGCGTTCACCCCGCGCAGTCGGGCGATGTGTTGGAACCAGCGGGTGCCCGTCGCGACATGGCCGATCTCCTCGCGCAGGATCAATTCCAGGACTGCCACGGAAGCCGCGTCATCGAGTTCCCGCAGTTTTTCGATCATCGAAGGCGTGACGTCCAGGCCCCTTGCCTCCATGAAACGCGGCACCAGCGCCAGCCGATGCAGGACGTCGCCGGCGGTGTGCTCGGCCAGTTCCCACAAGCCCCGATGCGCCGGGAGATCGCCATACTCCGCCCCGAGAGCGTGCAGACGCTGCCGGACGGCGGCAAAGTGCCGGGCCTCCTCGATGGCGATGCCGAGCCAGTCACGGTAAAAGTCGT
>JAJRDJ010000406.1 GCA_028678445.1 Methylococcaceae bacterium | reverse complement strand
TGCAACGTGAGATTGAGGCGGGCCCGGCTCGGCTGGGTGTGGCGGTTGTTACCGGCCAGTGACGGGACGAAAAACAGATAGCCCGCGATCAGCATGAGGGCCGCGGCAAGATAAAAAATGGTCATGTGGCCCTTGTGGCTGAGTGAGGCCCTGAGCGGGCCTCACCGATTGAGGACGGATTATCCGGCGATGACGATGTAGCCGAGAATCCCGTAACAAGCCACCGCGAGACTGCCATGCAGGGCGGCTAGCCCCTTGACCGGGAGCCCTTTTTGGCGGCGGAAGCTAATCAGTATACCCAGACCGATGATGACGACCGCGAGACCGATGTTGATCCAGACGCGATTATCGCCGCCGAGGGCGGCGGCGATCACCAGCGCGGAGCCGATCAAGGCGAGGAGCGCGTGGATCCGCGCGAAGATGATGGGTGATCCCACCCCCTTGAATACGTCAAGGGCCAGGCCCAGTCCCATGATGGCAACCAAGGTAAAGATAGTGAGTGCGAAAATAAGCATGGTCTCTCCTTAAGATACATGGGTGAGTAGGAGCATTGATTCTAGTGGGTAGGTTGAATAACCCGCAAGTGTAATAACCTTACGAATTCAGCTTCTTTTTGAGGCTTTCGAGACGCTGGCGTTCGGCGCTGGAAAGTCCGCTGTCCGGTAGCGTTGCGCGACGCCGGGTCTGGTTCCAGAGAAGTAACCCGCCGCCCAGCAGCACCAGCAGCGGCCCGGCCCATAGCATAAGGGTGATGGGTTTGATGGGCGGCCGGTACAACACGAAATCGCCATAGCGGTCGGTCAGGAAGCGGATAGCTTCAGCCTCGCTCTTGCCGCTCTGTATGATGCCGAAGACCTCGTCCCGCAAGTCTTTCGCGAGGTCAGCGTCTGAGTCGGCCAGAGACTGGTTCTGACACACCAAACAGCGCAGTTCCTCGATCAGCCGTTCGTAGCGGGCCTGTTTGTCCGCATCGTCGAACTGGCGCACCTCGACGGCCAGGGCGGTAGCGGACAGCAGCATTAGCAGGGCCAGGGCGAAGGACTTCATGCGGGTTCCTCTTGCAGCCGCCGGACCAGCGGCAGGATCGTCTTCTCCAGCTCTTCCGGAGTGATCGGGCCGGTGTGCTTGTGGCGAATCAGGCCGGCCTTGTCGATGACGAAGGTTTCCGGCACGCCGTAGACACCCCAGTTGATGCCGGTTCGCCCATCGGCGTCAAAGGCGCTGGCCGTGTAGGGGTTGCCATATTGCTGGAGCCAGCCTTGCGCTGTATCCCGCTGGTCCTTGTAGTTAAGCCCGTAAAGGGGCAAGACATTCTGGCGGGCGAGATTCAACAGCACCGGATGCTCCTGCCGGCAGGACACACACCAGGAGGCCCAGACATTCACCAGCACGACCTGCCCCTTGAAGTCAGCCGGGCTAAGCGTTTGTTTCGCATCCGCCACCTGGGGCAGGCTGAACGCCGGGGCCGGTTTGCCGATCAGGGGGGAGGGGACCTCACGGGGATCAAGAGACAGGCCAATGGCCAGAAAAATGACCATGACAGCGAACACGGCGAGGGGAATCAGAAAGCGCATGGTGGGTGATATAAGGAAGGTGTGATGCTGGAACGAGGACCACTTAAGGTAAGCTCTAGAAATAATCCATTCATGCCTCGATAGGCTCTGTAATGGCGGATAACCTACTGAAGTTGCTATATAACCGCTCGCACTGAGCCCTTCGACTTCACTCAGGACAGGCTTGTCGAAGTGCAATTATTTAGAGGTTCCGTTAAATGCAAATGAGGTAAAGCCGCTCCCCTGGCTGGCTCATCTTGCCCAGGAGGAGCCGCCAGGCTCTTTCGCGGCACATCGACCTGCTCAAGGTGGGTTTGGAAATTTGTCCGTCCGAATCAGCATGAGCTTGCCCGTGGCGCGAAACTGATCCCTCGCGTGCATGGGCAGCAATCAGGCTTGGCGTGCCGCAGCGGGAACACTCTCGGCACCGGCGTTCCGCGCCGCGGCGATCCGGTAGCGCCGATCCAGAGCCGAAAAGATTCCCCCCGTCATCATCAGTAACCCGCCCAGCCAGATCCAGCGGATGAACGGCTTGTAATAGACCCGGACGCTCCAGGCACTGCCGTCCATCGGTTCTCCCAAGGCGACATAAAGATCACGGGTCAACCCCGGTTCAATGGCCGCTTCGGTCATGGTGTTGCGCTGGACCTTGTAGATGCGTTTCTGCGGTTTCAGCAGGGCCAGCCACTGACCATCAGACTCGACGATGAATTCGCCTTCCTGGGCCCGATAATTCGGTCCGGCCACCTCGGTCACGCCCCGAAAAATAAAATCATACTGGCCCAGCTTGACGCTATCCCTAGGCGCCAGCCGGACGATTTTCTCCTCGCTGTAACTGCTCGACAGCACCACACCAATCAGAAACACCGCGATACCCATATGCGCCAGCGTCATGCCATAAAAGCTGGATGATTGCGCGCGCAGCCCGGCCAGGGCGCTACCGCGCAGCCGTACTCGATTCCAGAGCGAAATCCCGGCGCTGCCGAGCAGCCAGAATGCCATGCTCAGCCCGGCCAGCGTCTTGATGTTGCTCAGTGACCAGAACGCCGCCGTCGCGATAATACCCAGCATCAGACTCAGCGGCGCCAGCCAGCGGACGTAGCGAAGAACTTTGGCGGTGTCCGCTTCCCTCCAGGCGAACAGCGGGGCTATGCCGGCCAGCAGCACGACCGGGGCCATCAGCGGCCCGAAAACGCTGCTGAAATAGGGCGGGCCGACGGAAATCTTGCCCAGCTTCAGCGCGTCCAGCACCAGCGGGTAGAGCGTGCCCAGCAGGATGCTCGCCGCCGCCGTCAGCAGGAGGATATTGTTCAGCAGCAGCAGGTTTTCACGGGAAATCAGCGTGTAACGGGCTGTGTCCCTGATCGCGGGTGCGCGCAGCGCGTACAGCAGCAGCGAACTGCCGACCACGATCGCCAGGAAGACCAGGATGAACAAGCCGCGCTCGGGGTCCGAGGCGAAGGCATGCACGGAGGTTAAAACGCCCGAGCGGACCAGGAAGGTGCCGAGCAGGCTCAGCGAGAAGGCGAAGATCGCCAGCAGCACCGTCCAGGCCTTGAACGCGCCGCGCTTCTCGGTCGCGGCCAGTGAGTGCAGCAACGCCGTCGCCACCAGCCAGGGCATGAACGAGGCATTTTCCACCGGATCCCAGAACCACCACCCGCCCCAGCCCAGTTCGTAATACGCCCACCAGGACCCAAGCACGATGCCGAAGGTCAGGAAAATCCAGGCAACCAGCGTCCAGGGTCGCGACCAGCGCGCCCATGCCGAATCCAGCGAGCCACCCAGCAAGGCCGCGATCGCAAAGCTGAAGGCGACCGACAGGCCGACATACCCCATGTACAGCATGGGCGGGTGGATGGTCATGCCGAAATCCTGCAGCAGCGGGTTGAGATCGTTGCCGTCCGCCGGCATCGGCACCAGCCGCTCGAAGGGATTGGAAGTCAACAGGATGAAGAGCTGGATGCCGACGCTGATCAAGCCCATCACGCCCAGCACCCGTGCCTGGAACTCTTCGGAAAGGCCCCGGCTGAACACCGTTACCGCGAACGTCCACAACCCCAGGATGACCGCCCAGAGCAGCATGGAGCCCTCATGCGCGCCCCAGGTGGCGGAAATACGGTAATACAGCGGCAGTTCGGTATTGGAATGCTCGGCGACATAACGAACCGAAAAATCATTCTGGATAAAGCTGTCAATCAGGCAGGCAAAGGAGATGGCCAGGAAGAAAAACTGCGCCCGCCCGGCGGAGCGTCCCACCGCCATCCAGATCGGCACACCCTGCGCGGCGCCCGCCAGCGGGAACGTCCCCTGCAACAGTGCCATGAACAAGGCCAGGATCAGGGCCAGATGCCCGAGTTCGGCGGTCATCGCTGGTAATCCTTGTAGGTGGTGGGCGGCGTTTTGCCGCTTTGTTTCAAGGATTCGGCCACCTCCGGCGGCATGTAGTTCTCGTCATGCTTGGCCAGCACCTCGCTGGCCTCGAACACGCCCTGCGCGTTCAACTTGCCGATGGAGATGATGCCCTGACCCTCACGGAACAGATCCGGCAGGATGCCCGAATAGCTGACCGGAATCGTCGCCACGCCGTCGCTGATGGTGAACCGCACATTCAGGCTGTTCGGCTCTCGCTTGACAGTACCCGTCACGACCAGCCCGCCCACGCGGAACGGATAGCCCTTGGGTGCTTCGCCCGCGGCGACCTGCGTCGGGGTGAAAAAGTAGAGGAGATTCTTCTGGAAGGCCTGAAGGGCAAAAAATGCCGCCACGCTCACGCCCAGCAGAATGAGCCCGACCACCACCATGCGCTTGCGCCGGGGAGTCATGCTTTCTTCTCCGCCTGTGCCCACAGGCGTCGGATTTTCCGGATTACCTCATCTCGTCGCCGGAACGGCACTACCAAGTTGAATGCCAGGACCACCGCCATCAGACCGTAAGCGGGCCATACATAAAGGGCATAACCGCCCATGTCGAAGAATTCGGACCAGTTCATTGGGTGGGGTTTGTCAAGCGAATGCGCTCAAGCGGCGCGGGGCGGCTATTCTAGCAAGCAACAGGAGTGTTCATATGAAAAGCAACGGAAGCCCATGAGGGCTCACAAGAGTGGAGCCGGG
>JAJRDJ010000405.1 GCA_028678445.1 Methylococcaceae bacterium | reverse complement strand
GATGCGTCTGCATCTCCTTGGCGTAGACGATTTTAGTATTCAGCAGCTCGGCGTTGCGCTGGCGGTTCATGTCCGCTCCGACCTCGGCAATCTGCTGGCTCAGAAGCCCCGCTGAAAACTCAGGCTTGCGAGGTTTGCCGGCTCCGGAGGATGACCCTCCAGGGGGTCCCTTGCCCCTCTGGCGGACGGATTTTTCCGTGCCCGGGGCCGCCTTCACATGAGCCGATGCCACGCGGCCGGGAGCCGGTGGCTTGTGCTGGACGCTGGGTTCGTTGACCGCTTGGGCGGGTGGCAGAGAAGCATTGGGTACCGGCTCCGGCTTCCACTCAGGTTTTGGGGGCATGGGCTTTGGGACGGGTCGAGGCGTTCTGGGCGGTCTGGGTTGCCGGGTTTGGGGCAGAAAAGCGTCGGGCGAGCCCGGCACCGCTGTCGTCTTTGCCTCGGGAGGCTGGGTCTTCCCGGCTGTCGCGGGTTTTTGCTCTGCCTTCGCGGGTACGCTGGAGTCCAAGATACGCTTCGCGGCGGTGGTTTCCGTTTGCTGCGGTGCGGGCGTGGGTGCTCTGGCCATCCCGGGGGATACCTCCCGATTAGCGGGCCGGGTGGCGGATTGACTTACCGCACTGTCTTCGGGTTCATCGGCGTCATCCGACTCATCAGAGGGTTCGGGCGGAGGTGTCGGTACCCTGCGGAGCGGCTCCGGCCGTCGGGATGTGGACTGGGCGGGAGTTGCAACCGGTGCCGGCGGGGGGGCACTCGCTTCCGGCGGCGGGGTAATCGATGGGCGCGTACTGGCAGCCAGCCGCTTCCGGGTTGCCTGCAGCGCGCGGGAACTGGGTGGCGGTGGGCCTACAAACGTCGTGCCGGTCTCAGGTGTGGGCGGACCGACGAAGGGCGGCACCGTATTGGCCCCGGCACGTCCGTTTGTTCTGGCGGGATTTACGGCTTTGGTTGCAGGTTCCGGAAGTTTGCCGGGCGGGGCTGTTTCAAGCGGTGGACCGGAAGGCGCGGGTGTCTCGTGAGCGGGCGTTGGAGGCGCCGGCAGTTCGATCTCCGTCTGCGGTTCGGTCGGAGCTGACAGGGGAGGCGGAGCCGTTTCAACCACCTTGGTTTCCGTAGGTGGTGGGGGGGCGGGCCGGACTAGTGTCATCGAGATTGCCCTGCGGCCCGGCTGGCCGGAGCGCGGCAGATCGAGCCTGAACCCGAGGATCAGATACGCATGAATCAGGGTCGCGATGAGCAGCGCAATCAGGAATGTGCGCGGCAAGCGCCTCCCGTCGAACATGCCGCGATCAGGTGCTTCGTTTCACGACGGATTCAATATGGTCCATCAGCATGGCGCTGATGTTGAGCCCGAATTGCCGGTCCAGCTCCTGCACGCAGGTCGGGCTGGTGACATTGACCTCGGTGAGATAGTCCCCGATCACATCGAGGCCCACAAAAGCCAGTCCGCGCTCGCGCAGTGCCGGGCCAACCTGACTCACAATCCAGCGGTCTCGCTCGGTGAGGGGGCGCCCTTCGGCCCGGCCGCCGGCGGCGAGGTTGCCCCGGCTCTCGCCATGAGCGGGAATACGCGCCAGCGCGTAGGGTACTGCCTCTCCGTCGATGATCAGGATGCGCTTGTCGCCGTCGACGATTTCCGGCAGGTAGCGCTGCGCCATCACAAAGCGGCGGTTGTACTGGGTCATGGTTTCGAGGATGACGCTCAGGTTCGGGTCTCGCTCGGCCACCCGGAAGATGGATGCGCCGCCCATGCCATCCAGCGGTTTGAGCACGATCTCGCCCTGCTCATGCAGGAATTCCCGCAACTTGCCGGCCTCGCGCGCCACCAGGGTTGGAGCGCAGCACTGGGTAAACCACGCGGTAAACAGTTTTTCATTGGCATCGCGCAGCGAGCGTGGCTTGTTGACTACATGCACCCCCCGGCTTTCGGCGCATTCCAGCAGATAGGTGGCATAGATGTATTCCTGATCGAAGGGCGGATCCTTCCGCATCAGGATGACATCCAGAGTATCCAGCGGCGCATCCTCTTCGCCAGCAAAGCTGAACCAGGCGGTGGCATGCCGTTCGACGCACAGGCGCCGCAGCCGGGCAAAGGTGCGCCCGTCGCGGAGATAAAGGTCATTCATCTCCATGTAGTAGAGCTTATAACCTCGCGACTGGGCTTCCAGCAGCATGGCGAAGCTGGTGTCCTTGTGGATTTTTACCTGGTGGATGGGATCCATGACGATCCCGAGTTTGAGGCTCATGCGTAGGGTCCGGCTCCAGGGTGGGGATAGGTTTTGCTTGACTGCATTATGGGGGATGGCTTATAAAGCACGGCTTTTCCGAATCCAGTCAGGCGAACCGAGGTTCATCATGTCCAGAATATGCCAAGTGACGGGCAAGGGCCGTATTGTAGGCCATAACGTCTCGCACGCTAACAACAAGACCAAGCGCATCTTCAATCCCAACCTGCATGAACACCGGTTCTGGGTGGAGAGCGAAAACCGCTGGGTGCGCCTCAAAGTGTCCAGCCATGGTCTCCGTACCATCGACAAGAAAGGTATCGACGCCGTCCTCGTGGACATCCGCAAGCGCGGCGAGAAGGTGTGATTTTTAAGGAGTAGATCATGCGTGACAAAATCAAACTGGTATCCAGTGCCGGCACCGGCCATTTCTATACCACCACCAAGAACAAGAAGAACATGCCCGAGAAAATGGCGATCAAAAAATTTGATCCTGTGGTTCGCCAGCATGTGATCTACAAGGAAGGCAAGATCAAGTAGCTAAGGTCACGGGTGCGGCGCCGCACCCAGCCAGATACGCCAGCGTGGCATCCTCCATCACGAGCCATTCCCCTCTACGGGTGATGATTCGTAAGGCGTGGGTTGTGCTGCGCAGGGTTTGTGGCGATGATGCCTATGAGCGCTATCTGGCGCACTGGCGAGAGCAACATCAGGGTGAGGGACTGCCCATGGACCGCAAAACGTTCCATGCATCCGAAATCCAGCGGCGCTGGAACGGGATCAGACGATGCTGTTAAACCTTGTCCCCTTCAGCCGGGCTATGGCAGCTTCCAGCCATAGCCACTACACCCGCTTAAAGTACAGTTGCGCGCGACACAACCTCGCCATTTACGCCCAAGATCGCGAAGGTTTCGCGCGCACTCCTACCTGTTTCGGCCTTCCATGGCCCTTCAGCCGGCTTCCCTTCCAGTGACCCCGGCCGGACTGGGTCCATGAGCATGAGCACAGAGAGGCGAACAGCCCCCGCCCTCACGGCAAGTGTCGCCGCTCCTGTTAGCAAGGGAACTTACCGCCGCCTGCTGGGATATGCCGCTCCGTACTGGCGAACCTTCATGGTCTCGGCCATCGCGATGATGATCTACGCCTCGCTCGGTCCCGCCTTCGCCAAGCTCATCCAGCCCTTGATCGACGGGAGCTTCGTCAATAACGACCCGTCTGTCTTGCGAATGGCGCCCTTCATCCTGATCGGGCTGTCGATCGTGAGGGGCGTCGCCGGCTTCTGCGGCGACTATTATTCGGGCTGGGTCAGCCGGAGGGTCATCACGGATCTCCGCCGGGATATGTTCGATCAGTTTCTCAACCTGCCCTGCGCCACGTATGACCGGTCATCATCCGGCCAGTTCATGTCCCAACTGTTGTTCAATACCGAGCAGGTGGCCGAGTCCCTGACCAACGGGCTGATGGGCATCTTCCGGGATGGGTTGACCATCATCGGGCTCGTCGCGCTGATGGTTTACGAGAACCTCCAGCTCTCTCTGGTATTGCTGGTAGTGGGGCCTTTGCTGGGCGTCGGTATCAGCTGGGTCAGCAAACGCTTCCGCAGGATTAGCCGGCGGATTCAGGAATCGATGGGCAGCGTCGGCCACGTCGCGCAGGAGGCCATCGATGCTCAACGCATCGTCAAGGTCTTCAACGGCAAGTCATACGAAGCCGACAAGTTCCATCAGGAGAACGAGCTTAATTTCCGGCGCTACCTGAAACGCATCGCGACCGAGGCGGCCAGCGGCTCGGTCATCCAGCTCATTTACATCGGCGGCTTCGCGGCCGTGCTCTATGTCGTATCCCTGGATTCCGTGCGCGGCACCATCACGCCGGGCAGCCTCATCTCGTTCATCGCCGCGATGTCGATGCTGCTGAGCCCGATCAAGCGCGTGGCCAATCTCACCAATGTCGTGCAGCGCGGCATCGCGGCGGGGGGCAGCATCTTCGAGCTGCTGGACAGCGCGCGCGAACAGGACTCCGGCACCGTCGTGCTGCGCGATATCGAGGGCCGGGTGGAATACCAGGGCGTCAGCCTGGCGTATCAGGACGACGGGGATACTGTGCTACACGCGGTCGATCTGGTGATTCAACCCGGAAAAACCATTGCCCTGGTGGGGCACTCCGGCAGCGGCAAGACCTCGCTGATCCGTCTGCTGCCCCGTTTGTACGAGCCGAGCGCTGGCAGGATCCTGATCGATGGGTACGATATTCGTGATCTGACCCTGCACAGCCTCCGTCGGCACATTGCTTATGTCGGCCAGGAAGTCACCCTGTTCAACGACACCATCGCCAACAATATCGCCTATGGCAGCCGGGAAACCGCCACGCCGGAGCAAATCCGCCAGGCCGCTGCGGCCGCGCATGCCCTGTCGTTCATTGAGAATATGCCGGAGGGTTTCGCCACCATGGTCGGCGAGCAAGGCATTATTCTCTCCGGTGGCCAGCGGCAGCGCATCGCCATCGCACGGGCCCTGCTGAAAAACGCGCCTATCCTGATTCTCGATGAGGCCACCTCGGCACTGGACGCGGAATCCGAGCGCTCTGTGCAGGAGGCGCTGGAAAACCTGATGCAGAACCGAACGACACTGGTCATCGCGCACCGGCTTTCGACCATCCAGAATGCTGACCAGATTTACGTCATGCAGGATGGAGAGATCATCGAACAGGGCACTCACGAGAGCCTCCTGCAGGTGCCGAGCCAGTATGGCGAGCTCTACCGCCTGCAGTTTGGCCAGTCGGCGCAAGAACCCCAGCCGGAACCCGATTCGGGCAGCTAAATCGGCCAGGGAAGTCCTCGACGATCAGCCTGTGCTTGAGCAAGGTATCGACCATGGCGTCTTCGAACTACGGTTCCCCGCAAGCCGCCACAATGTCAGGATAGGTATTCATGCGCGTAGCGCTGCCCTTGACCCGCATGTCGTTGGTTATTACCTCACAGGGCTTTTCGCGCAGTTGGCAGTACAGACTGGCGGCGATATTTACAGAAAAGAGGTTATGCGCCCGGCTCGCGTCGGTCATGGCGAAAATCTGGCCATGAAGTATTCGTGGGTGGAGGTCCTGCTGGCGTTGCCAGGTCAGATGTCGCTGGTGGTCAGGAAGACTTCGGTTTCCGCATCCATGGTTTAGGTCTCATTCATGAAAGGACAGGCCTAACCGCCCAGCAGCATGCTCATGCGCCGGCCCATCTCGGTGGGCGTAGCCACCACTGCAACTCCAGCCGCTGTCAGCGCCGTCACCTTGCTGGAGCCGGTGCCTTTCCCGCCGGTGATGATGGCGCCCGCGTGGCCCATGCGCTTGCCGGGAGGCGCGGTCAGGCCGGCAATGTAGCCGACCACCGGTTTGGTGACGTGGGCCTTGATGTATTCTGCCGCTTCTTCTTCGGCGCTGCCGCCGATTTCACCCACCATGATGATGCCGCGCGTGGCGGGGTCTGCCTCGAAACGGGAGAGCACGTCGATGAAGTCCAGCCCCTTGATCGGATCGCCGCCAATCCCGACGCAGGTGCTTTGACCGAGGCCCGCCCGGGTCGTCTGGTACACCGCTTCATAGGTGAGGGTGCCGGAGCGGGAGACGATGCCGATCGAGCCT
>JAJRDJ010000404.1 GCA_028678445.1 Methylococcaceae bacterium | reverse complement strand
GGCCGCTTGGGCGGCCATCATCGCGGCGGAGGCGCCTTGGCCGCCGGCCTTGGCGCCGATCAGGGCGGCGCCCAGCATGGCGAGGGCGGTCGGTATCGACAGGCGACTGGCGGCCTGGAAGGTCTGGAACAAATGCCGCTGGGTGACGTGCGAGATTTCATGGGCCAGCACGGAGGCCAGTTCGCTCTCCTGCTCGGAGAGCAGGATCAGACCGGAGTTGACGCCGATATAGCCGCCCGGTCCCGCGAAGGCATTGATGACGGGGTCATTGACGACAAAGAAGGTAAAGGGCTGCGAAGGGGTGTCACTGCTTGCCGCCAGCCGGGAGCCGACGGATTGAATGTAATCCAGCACCTCCGGGTCGGTGTTGACGTCCAGCTTGGCATGAAGGCTGCGAAAAAACGCGGCCCCCAGTTCGATCTCCTGTTGCGGTGTCATGATCGTGCCGGTGGGATCGCCGATATCGGGTAATTCGATATTCGGCATTTCCGCCAGGGCTGGGGGTGTGCCGTAGCCTGCCTGGGCGGCCATTAAGAGAATGGCGAGTAAGGAATTCGGTCTGTTGCTCAAGCGGGCTTGTCCTTTTAATCGTGCTTAATCTTACATATATTGGGAAGAAGCCACTAAGTTTCAACGGATCCTATGCTTTTTGCCATCCAGATCAACGACAGCCCTGCCCGCTCCGATACTTCCATGACGGGATTTCAGTTTATCAAAGCGGCCCTGACGGCAGGGCACCAGATTGTCCGGGTATTCTTTTACCACGACGGCATCTATAACGCCTTCATTCCAGCGCTTCCCGGCGAAATGGTGCCCCCTGACTGGTCATCCCTGGCGCGCGAGAGCCGCGTGGAGCTGATATTTTGCACGGCGGCGGCTGAGCGGCGGGGCATGCTGCAGACTGATCGCGAGCCGGGCGCGGGACTGTCTCCCCTCGAGGGCTTTCAGGGCGGTGGTCTTGGGCTGTGGGTGGACGCCTGTATCAGGGCCGAGCGCGTGGTGGTGTTCGGAGGGGATAGGTGAGCAAGCGTTTTCTCTTCATCCTGCGCCAGCCGCCGCGCTCCGGAATACGTGCCAAGGAAACCCTGGACATGGTGCTGACGCTCGCGGCCTTCGATCAAACCGTCGGCATTCTGTTCACGGATGACGGGGTTTATCAGTTGCAGCCGGGTCAGCAGGATGTCTCTGGCGCTCCCGTGATGAGCGAGATGCTCGGAGCCTTGTCCTTGTATGAGGTGGACTCGGTCTGGGTCGAGCAGGAGTCCCTGCAGGAGCGGGGTCTGACCGAGTCGGACACGGTGATACCGGTGCGCGCCATCGCCCGATCAGCGGTGGCTGAACTGCTGGCCGCGCATGACGTGGTCATGGCGGCGTGATGACGGTGCTGCATCTGGTAAACCGCGCCGCCGCCCTGGAGGCTTGCCTGGCCCGCGCCAAGGCCGGGGACGCCATCCTCCTGATCGAGGATGGTGTTTACGCCGCGATGGACAGAGACACGCGGCAGCCGTCGATTCGGGATTCCTTGCATGTCTTGAGGGAACATCTTGCCGTCCGGGGCCTGGATGCCGAACGAGTCGAAGCCGCCGTGGCTATCGTCGATTTTCCGGATTTTGTTGCTCTGACGGTGCGGTACACCCAAAGCATCAACTGGAGTTAAGCCATGCCCCTGAACGCCGCGGACCTTACTATTCAGACCACGGATGACGGCTTTCTGCGTGATGCCCGTGACTGGAGCGAAGAGGTGGCTCAGTCCTTGGCCCACTCGGCGGGTATTGCCGTCCCGCTGACGCCGGCGCACTGGGAAGTCATCCATTTCATTCGCGATTACCATGCCCGCTTCCGGCATCTGCCCAATAACCGCATGTTCGTCAAAGCCGTGGAAAAGACATTAGGGCTTGAAAAAGGCAATTCCCGATATCTCAATGCCCTCTTTTCCGGTAGCCCGGTCAAATACGCCTGCCTGCTGGCGGGACTGCCCAAGCCGCCGGGTTGTATCTGAACCCCTGAAATCTCCCGAAGGAAAGGTGTTACAAGCGGGATTGTTCTCCCGGACTCGGGCAGCCGCGTCTGCTCAAAACGGGATGTCGTCGTCGAAATCGGTATCCATGCCGCCGCCGGTGATGGGCGGGTAGCTCGGGCTCGAGGCGGGGGCAGGCTGGGCATTTCCATAATCCGCCTGGGAGTTACCATAGTCCGGCCGCTGGCCATAACTTCCACCGCCACCTCCCTGGCGCGGCCCTGGAGATTCGCCGCCTGCGGCACGGTCCAGCATCTGCATTTCATTCGCGACAATTTCGGTGGTGTAGCGGTCCTGGCCGTTCTTGTCCTGCCATTTCCGGGTTTGCAAACGACCTTCGAGGTAAATCTTGCTGCCTTTTCTCAGATATTCCCTGGCGATTTCCGCCGTCCGCCCGAACATGACCACGCGGTGCCACTCGGTGCGTTCCTGCAATTGGCCCTGTTGATCCTTCCAGGCTTCACCTGTCGCCACATTCAGGTTGGCGACTACGCTGCCGTTGGGGGATTGGCGGACTTCCGGGTCCGCGCCGAGATTGCCGACCAGAATGACTTTGTTGACGCCGCGAGAGGCCATGGGGTTTCTCCTTGGTAAGTTCGGATACGGCGGGTGCCGTGTTCGGCTTAATTGTACTGGAAAGCGCTGCTGTCGCCCGCTTGCGGGCTTTTCTCCCATGCGGCGCCAAGTCCGAATGGACCTGGCTGATAGGTGAACGCGCAATGGAAAATGGCGAAGCCTTCAGTCTGGCTCGGGTGGGCAGCTTCCCTGCCGGGATAACCTGCCTGATGCCCGCCTTACTGCCCCTGATAGCGCCCGACATCGGCCGCAAGCCTCACCGGCAATGCCCCGTTTTGTAATCGATGCCGTTCGGGCAGTCGGCATCGGCGGTAGTGGCCGTGTTAGCCGCCTTGGCCGGGTCTAGCTTGGTGTAGGTCGCGCCGCAGCCGGCCAATAAAATCAGGATCAGTGCGCTGAAAATCAGCAACTTCATGACGTACGTCCGTCGGTGTTCATGAGCCTTAATCGGGGCCGCGGCGACGACCTGTGATGCAACCGCCGAGGAAAAGGTTAACGCCTGATCATCAGTGAAGGTACTTCAAAACCTCGTACAGAATCTTCTTGTCAAAGC
>JAJRDJ010000403.1 GCA_028678445.1 Methylococcaceae bacterium | reverse complement strand
GCGACTCAGGTCACGGATGTTGACCGCCGGATCGCCTTTCTGAATGTGCTGGTAATATCGGCGCCGTTGTTTGGCCTGCTCGGCACGGTGCTGGGCATGCTCCTGACCTTTAAAGCGATTGGCGTCGGCGGCAGCTCCACCTCCGATGTCATTGCCAAAGGCATCAGTGAAGCGCTGGTCTGCACACAGACCGGCATGATGGTCTGCATTCCGGGCCTGGTGATGGTGACCATGGCCAAACGCCTCCGCCACGAATACGTGGCTTTCCTCGCCCGGCTCGAAGGCATCACCCTGAGATATTTCCGCCCGCAGTTCCGTGGCATGACCAGCTTCTTCTTCCGAAAAGATGCCGACGGTGCCAGCCAATCCAGTCCCCCGGCGGCATCTGAACCTGTCTCTGACAGTGCCGTGCCATGAAGCTCCGCCGATCATTATCCCAGCCCGAGGAACCCATTGAGCTGAACCTGATTCCGCTCATTGATATCATCATGTTCCTGCTCATCTTTTTTGTCTCCACCACAAGTTTCATGGAAGAGCCGGGCGTGAAAGTTGACAAGCCCGCGTCGGGCGGCAGCGGTCAGTCCGACAATGCCACGATCATCTTCTCGGTATCCAGCGATGGAAAGATTTCATTCGAAGGCAAGGAGGTCGGCTTGTCCGGGGTGCGGCCAACGGTAAAGCGCATCTGTGCCAAGGAGCCGCAGCCGGTGGTGATCCAAACCCATGAGAACGCTCGCTCAGGAGTCATGGTGCGCATGGTGGACGAGGCCATGATGGGCGGCGCCAAGGATGTCAGCCTGGCCAGCGAGCGCGGCCAGAAGTCAATGTGAACTCACCAACCCTCGAATAACCAGGCCGACATGAGATTTCGCCGAACACTGGAAGATCCGGAGGACCCCATTGAGCTGAATTTGATTCCGCTCATCGACATTATCATGTTTCTCCTGATCTTTTTCGTTTCGACGACGAGTTTCATCGAGGAACCGGGTGTGCCCGTTGTGAAGCCG
Organism: Methylococcaceae bacterium; assembly: GCA_028678445.1. GTDB lineage: Bacteria > Pseudomonadota > Gammaproteobacteria > Methylococcales > Methylococcaceae > UBA6136. Next base: position 2,378 of record JAJRDJ010000403.1, on the reverse strand, counting down.
TCTGCCGCCAGCGCCCGCTTGCTGGATAAGAACAGCATCATCTTCGCCGTCACTCCCGACGGCAAAGTCGCCTATGGCGGCAAGGAAATCGGGCTTGGCGGCGTGCGGCCTACCGTTAAACGCCTCTGTGCCAAGGAACCGCTGCCAGTGGTCATCCAGGCCGACGACAATGCCCGGTCGGGCCTGGTGATACGGGTGATTGATGAAGCCAAGCTGGGGGGCGCCAGGAATGTGAGCATGGCAACCGAGAAAAGCTGATCCCAGTTAGCCATGCGAAAGGTCTATGAACATGAAAAGGGCGGCCCGGGGCTGGCAGTGGCTGTCGTTGCCTCGGTCGGCTTTACTGCGATGCTCTTCTGCCTAATCCCCTTTGCCCACCAACTGAACAAGCCTGACAAGACCCTGGAATTGGTGAGGACCAGCGCGGTCGAGATTCCTCAAAAAGTTGAGGAAGCTCCGCCACCCCAGGCCGAGCCGGAGGAAAAACCGCCCGAGGCTGCGCCGGAGCCGCAGTTGGCCGAAACCCAGCAGCAAATCCCGCTCAGTGCCGATCTCGAAATCGCCACCGGGGGCGGCGGCGCGCTCGCTGGGTTTGGCAGCGAAATCCGTTCCCTCACCGCCCCCACGGAGGTGCAGGACCAGGCTTTCGATGTCGCCGACCTGGAGAAGCGTCCCGAGCCGGTCTCGCAAGTGGCCCCGACGTACCCGCCGGAGTTGCGAAAAGCCAAAGTTGAGGGGGTGGTCACACTCGTTTTCGTCCTCGACGAATCCGGTCGTGTGGAGGATCCCCGCGTGGAAAATTCGACCCGGCCCGAATTTGAAAAACCGGCGCTCGACGCTATCCGGAAATGGCGGTTCCGCCCGGGCGAAAAGTCCGGTCAGCCAGTCCGGACCTATATACGAATTCCCATGCGGTTCCGGGTGACCACGGGGTGATCCCTGTGAACTGAACTCTCTGGGGGCGAGCTGAATGTCGTTGCCCCGGAATGGGACTCAAACTGATACGACTCGAACGAGATTTATGAATGGATATCTAAAGCCGACCAGGCTCCTGGCAGCGATGCTTTGCCTCGGCGCAGGCCTTGCCGGCATGGCCGCGTCCCCGGCAGGCAAACGCGCCGCACCCTCCCCAGAGGCTCAGGCCACCACCGCCAGTACCACCTTCGCCCCCGTCCCGCCCGGTAGCGAGCTGGCCGGTATTTGGAATGACCCGGAGTTCACCCGGCGCTTGCTCGGGAGCTATGGGTTCGCCTCCGATGTCGAGCCCCGCATGTCGCCCGAAGAGATCGCCGTCTATCGCGATAAAGTCGTTCCGTTGCTGCGCGATGATCAGAAGAAAGCCATGAGCGAGCTTCAGTCCCTGGTCAAGCCCGGCGCAAGTGCGGTGTTCGATTTCACGCTCGCCAACCTCTATTTTCAGCAGGAGGACCTCACTAACGCGGTGAAGCATTTCCAGGCCGCCATCGCCAAATTCAAGGACTACCGGCGTGCCCACAAGAATCTCGCGTTCGCTCTGGTCCGTGGCGGCAAATACCACGAGGCTGTGGAACCGCTGGTGCAGACAGTTGCCCTGGGGGGAGGCGATGGCAAAGTCTTCGGCCTGCTCGGATTTGTTTATGCCAGCCTGAGCCGCCACGTTTCGGCCGAAGCCGCTTATCGCCAGGCGCTGGTTTTCGAGCCGGAAAACCTCGAGTTCAAGCTCGGCCTGGTGAAAAGCTCGATTGCCACTGCCAACTACGATTACGCGTTGGCGCTCATCGATGAATTAATCAAGCAGTACCCGGAACGCGACAGCCTCTGGACGCTCCAGGCGAATATCTTCATTCAGAAGGAACAACCCGCCAAAGCGGCGGTCACTCTCGAAATTCTGCGCCGCACCGGCAAGGCCAACGCCAAATCCCTCTATCAGCTTGGCGACCTCTACCTGGCCCAGGATGCAAAGGATCTTGCACTCGATGCCTACACCTCCGCCCTCGTAAAGGACGAAGGTCAGGACACCACCAGGGCCTTGCGGGCTGCTCAAATCCTTGTCAATCGCAGCGCTTGGGAGGAAGCGGCAAAACTAATTGCCAAAATCCGCCAGACCAATAACTCCCTCGCGGGAACGGACGAGCTGAAACTCCTCAAGCTTGAATCCAAGGTCGCCATGTCGACCGGCGCCGGCGCCAAAGCCATCGACACGCTCGAGAAGATTGTCCAGCGGGACCCCCTGGATGGGGAAGCCCTGCTGCTGGCCGGGGATTTCTACGCCAGGAATGGAGAAAAGGAAAAGGCCGAGCTTCGCTATCAAAACGCGGGCGGCATCCAGGGCTTCGAAGCGGATGCCTTCGTGAAGCATGCCCAGTTGCTCGTCCAATCTCAGAAATATGCACAGGCTG
>JAJRDJ010000402.1 GCA_028678445.1 Methylococcaceae bacterium | reverse complement strand
GGTTCATAGGTTGTGTTATTTTTGGCCAAGAAGGCGGGGGGAGGCGTGAAGATGGGTTAACCGCCCGGTGGGAGTGCCTCCGGGCGGTTTTTTTACGAATTACGCCCACCCATGAACCACATGGGCGCATGAGCCTGCGTGGAGCCTGGCCGTGCCGGGATTCCGCTCCGGTCCATCCCATAAGCCTACCTGGCTAATGACTTCATTCAGGTCAACGGATCGCCCAAACGAACGATGCGGCCAGTCCCGGGGCGCAGCGGGAAGACCCTGCTTGACCGGGTTGTCATGCATGTAATCAAGGTGCCGCTTGAAGCCTCACTCGTCGCGGATGGTCTACTCCCAAAACCGCGGCTGCCAGATGATTCGTGAACCATTGGCCAGGACTGCACCCGGTCAGTGGCGGGAAAACTCCGTCTTCAGTATTTTCCAGCGGTTCGGTAATTGGTGTCGTGATCCGGCAAAATTACGCCGGCCATAATAGTGAAGGGGTATAGTAGACCCCTAAATCCAGACCACATTGCCGCCAAGCACTGAAACAACCCTCTTACCGCCACGGCGGCCGGTTGTATATCATCATCTTGCAGACAGGCGCCTTGTTTTCCATGCGGTTAAGCCCACGCCAGATCAACACCCTGAAATCCGCAGTCTCCCGTCATTTTGGACCGGGTGCCCGGGTTTGGCTGTTCGGTTCGCGACTGGATGATGGCCGACGCGGCGGGGACTATGATTTCTACCTCGAAACCGAGCTGACCAATCCTGACCAGATCCTCGATGGCAAAATCCACCTTCTTGCCGATTTGCATGCGACCCCGGAATTCGAGGACGAAAAAATAGACGTGGTGATTCGACCCTTAGCGAGTTGGAGCACCGAGTTGCCGATTTATCGCATCGCCCGCCAGGAAGGAATCGCGCTATGAAACCCGACGATAAACTGAATGCCGCCATTGTGGAGTGTCAGCTTCATGCTAACGTATTGGCGGATGCGCTGAAAGACCTGGGTGATACCCACTTCTACGCCGATACCGTACCCAACCTGCCCAGAGAGACGCGCCGACTCCTGGACCAGTTAGCCTATCGCTACACGAAGCTCCAGGACACCCTCGGGGAAAGATGCCTGCCTGGCCTGCTGCTCATGACCGAAGAACCAATCCCGCCCAGTGCAACGTTTGCCGAGAAACTGCAGCGGCTTGAACGTCTGGGCGCTATTAGCAGCATTGCGGAATGGCGCGAGCTGCGCGAGATCAGGAACCAAATAGCGCATGAATACTTGGACCAGCCGCCGTTGATGGCCGCAGCCCTTAACCGCTTCGTCGATGCCACAAACCGGTTGCTCGCGGAATGGAAACAGGTGGAACGGTTTTATCAGACCACGCCATGGTAGGGATAATGCCTTCCAGTGGCAGCGCCCCATCAAGTCGACCCCATGGAAATTCCTGGAGCGGGGGCTTAACATTCTCTCTCGATAAATTGCCAGTTGGAAAATACACCCATGCAACTCGTAAGCTGGGTTGAGGAACGAATCCCAGCACCTCGGCCACCGCCTCAACCCTGGCCCGCCACTGCCCGGAGGCACTCCCGCCGGGCGGTTTTTTGCATTTCCGGCCACCCATGAACCGCACGGGCGCGCGGCCTTCGTGGGGCTTGGCCGTGCCGGGATTCCGCTTCGCTCCAGCCCAGCCTACGAAGCTACTTTTTTGACTGACCTACCAGAAACCCACTGAGGCCGGAAGTGATACCGCTAATCAAGGCAGCCGCCCATTTTTTATCGTCAGTGGTTCCTGAAACAAACAGATAGAGACTTCCGCAAAACACCAACAGGGTAAGCGTGAGTGAGAACCTGAATAGCCATCTTGCCTTTTCCCGTTCCAATGCCGCATTTTCCGCTTCCTGGGTACGGCGAGCCACAGCGTCGGCCTCTGACTCGTAATTGGCCTTCAGGTCCCAGCGGTGTTTGCTAATGACTTCATTCAGGTCAACGGCAGGTTCTTTCATTCAGATACCGACTATCTCCATCTCAACCTGCTTGTTCTGATCGAGGATGCCTATCCTTTTTTTTTGGCTCTGGGCTTCTGCTACAACGTCATATAAGGCAATGGCTTTCCTCAGGACTTCGCTTTTGGTGGTGTGGCGCGAAACGGCCAGGGCTTCCAAGGTTTCATTTAACTCCGGTGAGATGGCCAGGCTCAAACGGATAGACTCTTTTTCGACTGCCATGATCTGATCCTCCTGTGCGTAAAAAACACGTCAATTACATGTCGATTCTACGCTCATTCAACCGTGATTGGGGGACAGAACGGGGACAGACATGGCCTTTTCCTTCGTCATGAAACCAAGTCAGGACAGCACCGAGACCCTTAAACCCGCCGATCGTGGGGCACAAATCCGCGCTCAAGCATGTCGACCGGAATAAACTGGCCCGGAGCGAAAGCGCGGGGCCGGTGTTTCCGGCGAACTCGACCTGGCCAGGCGCGCCTGGAAATCGGTCGCCCTGCTAATCCCAGCCGTTAGGAGTTGGGCAGAAGCCCAAAACCAGATCGCTCAACGCAGACCATAGGCAATCGACAAGGCGACAAGGTCCGCCACGCAATTCACCGAGAGCTTCTTCATGATCCGGCTGCGGTGAATCTCTACCGTGCGCGAACTGATATCGAGCTCCTGGCCAATCTCCCTGGCGGTAAAGCCTTTGGCCAGGAAATCTACTATCTCTCTCTCGCGAGGTGTCAATTTGGCAAAAAGCTGTTCAAGTTCAGCCCGCCGGTCCCTTTCCTGCTTCAGTTTCTCAGCCGTCTTGAGGGCCTCTCGCACCACCCCGATCAACACATCGGGATCCACGGGTTTTTGCAGAAAATCGATTGCGCCGGCCTTCATGCTGGTGGTAGCCGCGGGGACATCGCCATGGCCAGTCAAAAAAATCACCGGTAAATCGATGTCGAGATCATGGAGTTTCTGTTGTAACTCCAGTCCGGATAAATTCGGCATCTGTAAATCCACAATCGCGCATCCTTCTCCATCCAGCGCGATACTCTCCAGAAACGTTTCGGGACGGGTGAATACCTGGGTGCTGAACCCCTTATGCATCAGCAAGTACGCCACCGCTTTGCCCACGTCTGTATCATCATCTACCACATAGACTGTCTGTTGACTCATATTCATATCCTGTCCAGCGCGAGAATACGTTAATTACAAAAACTTAGCGTACGAAAGCCTCACTGCAAATCGACGGGTCATGTTATGCACTACAGGAAAGACTTTCGAAGAATTAGGTTATCCTGGAAAACCCCGTTTTGGCGCTGATTCGAGACGATAGCCAGGAAAAAGCAAACAGCCAGTGCATACAGTCTACGCCAATCCGTGACTCTGGTCATACCAATGCAAGTCGCGAGGTGTCTTGTTGTAAGTATATACCCGTACTTATGGCTGTTGTGCCACTGCTTGCATCCCTCCATTTCGACAGGTGCCTCCCCGACGGCAATAGCCGAGTGGTTGTCTTCATTCGCGAACTCCCGCGGTCCTTCAGTCCCGTGGCTGGCCAAATCGGGCCGCCAGCGGGTGTTCGGAATGGGCCGCCAGATGCTCCAGTCCGACAATCTCGCAGTGTCCGCCTGCCGCCGTGTAGCGCTGACTGAAACGATCCATGTAGTCCATCACGGTATGGTCAATCAGGCTGGCTCCGGACACATCGATCACCACGTGCCCGCCCTGGGGTAAGCGGGTGAGTTCGCCTTTCAGCCGCAGGAAATTGGAAAAGACCGCCGGCCCATCGATCACGATGCGGTAATCGCCCGGGCGTTCCAGGGTCTTCTGGTAGGACAGACGGAACAACCCGCACAAGGTCATGCCACGACCGCCCAGCCAGCGGCTGAGCAACAGCTTGGCAACCAGGGCGATGGCGATGCCGGCGAGGATATTCGTCGCCAACACGGCTACGAGCGTCATCACGAACAGGGCCAGTTGCTCCGCGCCCACGTCCCACGCCTTGGCAAAGGTGGCCGGTGAGGCCAGCCGGTAGCCGGCGTAAATCAGCAAGGCGGCCAGAGTCGCCAGCGGGATGCCTTCGAGCCAGTTCGGGAGCAGGACGATGAACAGCAAAAGAAACAGCGCGTGAAACAGGTTGGCGTTGGCGGTGCGGGCACCATAGCCGATGTTGGCGGAGCTGCGGACGATCTCGACGATCATCGGCAGACCGCCGATCAGCCCGGACAGTACATTACCCAGCCCCACCGCGGCGATGTCGCGGTTGAGGTCGGCACGAACCGGGCCAGGCGCCAGCCGATCGACGGCCGAGGCCACGAGCAGGGATTCCAGGCTGCCCACCAGAAACAGGCCGATGACGGCGCTCCAGAACGCCACTGTGGTGAATTGGCCAAAATCGGGGAAGACCACGCTATCCAGCAAGTGCTCGGGAATATCGGCGAGAAATTGCGGGGCGGTCGTGTAAACCGTGGGGTTAAGGAGACCCCCGCCCGCTTCTGACCGGACGTAGAGTTCGGCCGGATTCAAATTGAACGCCTGCCCCAGCAGATAGCCGATCAACACGGCGATGATGGGGGCCGGCACCCGGCCCAAACCCCGGTTGTTGAACATGGGCCAGCCGAACAGCACGGCCAGACTCAGCAAGCCGATCAAGAAAATCACCGGGTTGAAATGGAACAGGCTGACCGGGATCTGCGCGAGGCTTTGCCAGACCGAGGTCACCTCGGGGCGGGTCCCGAGCAGGATGTGCGCCTGGCGGCCAATGATCATGATGCCGATGGCCGCCAGCATGCCATGGGCAATGGCGGCGGGGAACAGGGCGGCGATGCGGCCGGTCCGCGTGATACCCAGCACGACTTGCAGCACGCCGGCGACCACGATGGCCGCGAGGGTGTAACGATAACCGGCCCAGGCGTCACCCGCGCCCAGGGTCTCGACCGCTGAATACAGCACGGTTATAAGTCCGGCGGCCGGCCCGGTAATGCCCAGCGGCAGGCCGTTGATGCGCGACACAAGCAGCCCGCCTACGATCGAACTGATCACCCCGGCGATGGGCGGAAAGCCGGAGGCCGTGGCAATGCCGAAGCACAGCGGCAGGGCAATCAAGGACACCAGAAAACCGGCATTCAGATCGGCACGCCAGTCTTCAGCGAAACCGGCGAAAGGGCGTGTGGAGAACAGGGTTTTCAGCATGGCAAAGACCTTGAGTAAGTGGTGACACCGGGTCGAACCGGGAGCCAGGGAATCATGGCATAGCAAAGAGGCAATCCGCAGCCAGGGGATCGTGAAGCGGTTTACGTTCAGCCGTCCGGGCAAGCGGTTTCCGCAACGATAAAGCCAAAGCCTCAGCGACTATGGTACGGGTATTCTGGTCCACCGCCGCAACAGGCCCTGCTGCTCTGATAAACTTTTCTCCACTTTCCGCATCACTTGACTGGCGCATTTCCCATGTACGCTCTGTTTCCCGAGGGCTTTACTCACTATCTTATTGGCGGCCTGCTGATGGGCGCCGCGCTGGGCGCCTTATTTCTCCTGACGGGGCTGATCGGCGGCATGAGCACGGTGTTTACCTCCACTTGGTCTTACGTCAGCCGCGCCCCGTTTTTCAGCGAACCGCGATTTATCGCCAGCCGGGGCTGGCGGCTGGTCTATGCCGCCGGACTCGTGCTCGGGGGGTTCATTTACCTGCGGCTGGGTGCCGAGCCTTTCGTGACCGGGATCAGCGCCTGGCGCATACTGCTCGGCGGGTTCCTGATCGGCTTCGGGGCGCGGCTGGGGAATGGTTGCACGGCCGGCCATGGCCTTTGCGGGCTGGCGTCCCTGCAACTGCCCTCGCTGGTGGCGGTGCTGGTCTTCCTGTCCACGGCCATCAGCGTGGCGCATCTCATGCGGTGGTTGGGGGTGAGCTCATGAGCCCGGTCTCGCTGCTGTGTGTGTTGCTCTGTGGCGCCCTTTTCGGCCTGGGCCTGTCGGTGGCGACGATGGTCCGCCCCGAGGTGGTACTGAACTTCCTCCTGTTCAGGGATCTGGGGCTATTGCTGGTGTTGGGTAGCGCCGCATTCGTCACCCTGCTGGCCTATCAGCTCGGTCCGCGCTGGCTGCGGAAGCCCGTGTTCGAGCCCCGCTTTGGCACCCATGCCGCCAGCTTGAACGCCCGCACCCTGGCCGGCGCGGCCATTTTCGGCCTGGGCTGGGGACTGTGCGGGGTATGCCCTGGCCCCGCGATCGCGGGACTCGGGGTCGGCAACTGGCCGCTGCTGCTGGCTCTGGCGGGCATCGCCGCCGGGGCGTATGCGCAGGGACGGTGGTTTCCCGAACGCCCCTGATTCCGAACTGTTTCGACGGCACCCGGTGGGCTGGGTCTTCCGGATCAGAAGTATTTCGCCAGGTCCATGCCGCTATAAAGGCTTGCGACCTGCTCGGCATAGCCGTTGAACAGTGCCGTGGGCCGCTTGAGAAAATCGCCGATCCGCCGCTCCTTGGCCT
>JAJRDJ010000067.1 GCA_028678445.1 Methylococcaceae bacterium | reverse complement strand
GCGGTAAAGAGAAACAAATCCCGACCGTAACGGATTCAGGCCATCCCGAACGCAAACCCTGATGGCACCAGGCGCCTGCTGTGCGGGAACGGTGGGTAGATTGACCGTATTGTTTTTTCTGACCATGTCATCCTCCTGAGCGCAGGCTCAAAACGGGTTGTTGAAGCAATCGGGAACAGGTATGGCGCCGGGCGCACACCGCGGATACGTCCAGGGTGCTGCGCAGCGCCCAATGGTTGAGTAATTTGCCCAGGAGCGCGCTTACGTCCTCCGGGCCCAGGCGCCCGTCGGCCCGCGCCTGACCGAGCACGGCGAACACCAGGGACGGCGGCGCCCGGTACATACGGTCGGGGTTGCGACGCCAGCCCCGGAACAGGGCTTGGAGCCGGGCCGGCTGGCGTTCCTCCACATTCATGACTTCCACCAGGGAACGCCCGCGAAGGGGTTTGGGGCGGTGGTTGACCAGGAGCGAGACAAAGCCTGGTATGTGAGTCTGCAATCGGGTCAGGAGCTCGGCCCTTTCCCGGTCGAGGCCGGCCAGTGGGTAATAGGCCTCCCACAGTGCCTCGACCCGATCCCACTGCGGATGGGGATACAGTGCTCGACCAAGCGCACAACTCAGCTTCACCCTGATCCACGGTGCTGGATGGGGATCGTTCACATCGATTCGGAACACGAAGGGCCGTGGCAATCCCACTACGCCCATCAGCCCCAGGGTGGAAGCGATTCCTACCCGCGCCACCGACCAGAAATCGGCGACGATCTCGGAGATCCAGCGCTCCCATATCTGCCAGGCGATCGTCGTGGGGCCGGCACCCGCCTGCAAGCCCCGGAGCACCGGCCGGAGCGAGTTGACCAGGTCAAGCAGAGCCGCCGCCTGATGGCCGACCTCGTGAATCAGCGACGAGGCGATACCGTGGCCGATCATCCGTTCCCGCGGCACCCGAATCACCGCCACCGGATTCTCGGCACCACCGGGTAGCCGAGTGCGGGCCCGACGGATTGCCGCGCCGATGCCGCGGTCCAGGTAACAGAGCACCGGCGGTGCCTGGTAATAGCCGCCGGGTAGATGCAGTGCATCGGCAGATACCACGTCCAGCCCCGACAGCCATACCCCGGTTTCATTCTCGCTGCGCTGGGTGATGACGTCATTGAAGAGGTCGAACTGGTTCAGCACTGCGTTGAATCGGAGCCGGAGGAACACGAACCGGCGATGGGCCTCCTCCGCGTTGGCGATCCAGGCGCTCGGACCCGCCAGCCATTGCAGGTACTCCTGGATGCGGACCCGCAACTCCCGTCGCCCCGACGCCAGCACCCCCTCGATAGCAGTCTGGGATTCCGGCAAAAGGTTTGCTGCCGGCAGCATGGGTTCCTGCATCGCGAAGGACTTGACGCGCGCCAACCGGGTGAGAAGGGCGCTTGCTTCCTGCGCCAGCATCCAGGAGACGTAAGCCGGAACGGCCATGGCGGCTTACACTCCGTACAGAATGATGCGGTTGCCGCGGCGGACCCAGCGGCCGCCGGTACGGCCCCCGGCGGGGCCCGTTGCTGTGCCGCCGAAACCCGGTCTTGTCGTTGCTGCACCCGACAGCAGTCCTGGCGCGAGCCGCTGGGCCGCCTGGGTAGCTGCGGCCTGGGCTACCGCCCGTGGGTCTCCACCCGGCGCAATCACCGCGTTTTTCACTGCGTCCCCGGCGAAGCGGACATACTGCTTGGCCACTTCGAAGGCTTCGTCCTCGTGGCTCAGGCCTTCGGTTTCAAGCCCGAACAGTCGCCCCGCCCCAGATGTCAGTTGGCCACCCACCTTGGCTCCCGTGCCCCCCCCGAAATAGCCGCCAACGGCGCTTCCCAACATGGGCAGGGCTTTTCTGGCGGCTCCTTTCAGGATGCCCCCCAAGGTTTGGCCCACCGGCGATTTGATGGCGGAACCCACGGCGCTAGCGGCCTTGCTTATGAGGCTCCCCAGAAAATGGTTCAGCTCGGCTTCGTTGTTGACCTCCAGGAGTTCGGAAGCCAGCTCCATCAGTTCGGTTTCGCCGAAAATCTCGCCGGATTCCCCGGCCCATTCGGATTCGGCGAACTCGAACTGCTCCTGTTCGTAGGCGCCCGTTTCCGGGGTGTATTCCATGAAACTGCGGTCGATGTCGTGCATGGCTATTCTCCAGGTGATCAGGCATTGAGGATCAGGATGTGGCGGCCGCGGCGGACCCAGCGACCGGCCAAGGCGCTGTGCGCACCGCGCCGGACCGCTGCCGCTGCAGGGGCAGCGCCCAGGAGTCCAGGAGCCAGAGCCTTGGCGGCCTGCACCGCGGCGCTCTGAGCGGCGGCTCTGGGGTCGGCGCTGGCTGGTGTGTTCAGGGTATTCCTGACCGTATCCCCGGCAAATCGGACGAACTGCTTCGCGCCTTCGAATTCCCGGTCCTCGTTGCTCAGCATTTCGGCTTCCAGCCCCAAGGCGCTGCCGGCCGCGCTGGCCAGGCCGCTGCCGATCTTGGCCCCTAGGGGGCCGCCCACCCAAGCTCCAAGGGCACCGCCGGCAATGGGCAGGGCCTTCTTGGCGGCGGACTTGAGGACCCCGCCGATGGCCTGACCCACGGGGGAACGCGCCACCTTGCCGATGGCGCTCGCGGCCCGCTTCACCAGGTTGCCGAGGAAGTAATTCAGCTCTTCCTCGCTGTTGATTTCCAGGAGTTCGGCGGTGAGTTCCATCAGCTCTCCTTCGTTGAAGACCTCCCCGCTGGGGCCGCCCCATTCGGCTTGGCCGAACTCGAATTGCTCTTCCTCGAAGTTGCTCATTTCCGGATTGAATTCAAACGCACTTTCGGGCTGGTACATGGTCGTTTCCTCCATAGGGCACGGGTTTTAAGGAATACCGGAGCGTTGCCGGGAGGGAGTCATTCCCGCCATAGGCCCTCAGTCTGTCGAAGATGCGGATTGGCTCCGAATTCCTCTCCGGGTTGTCGATCATGGCCGGACTGACAAGCTCGATAGAAATTTCACAAGTGCCGTGCCAGAATTGAGAAATGGCGAGACTGGCGGCGGCATAAGCGCAACCTATTGAATAGGCAACAGTAATTTCATGAAAGCGCGCTGAGTCAGAAAAGCGGGGCGGGTGGCCGAAACGAAAGGAATTTCGGCGACAGCGAAAAATCCGTTGGAAAGGGCGAAGCGTGTTTCGGCGGTTGGCGGGGTGGCCGGCCCAATCGAATGGGCGTGCGGCTCGTCGTGCCTAGGGCTCGGCCGTAGGTTCCGGAAGAGCCATCGTCCCGTTTGTGTCTGTGATCGATACGAGGCAAGCGGGCGGGGAGCTGTAACCGTTTCGTCCGGCGCTTGGAGGTCGTCCCTTTGGTCCGGACGTGCCAGCGGGGTTCGGTGCGGTGACGTTGGTCCATCGCTTCGGCGCGGCGCTAAAGGTCAACCGGCACTGCCCCCTCTGGCGGCATCGATGGGTAGTTCAGCGCGGCAGCGGCGGGCCTACGCTAGCACCCGACACGTTCCTGACCGAGGCCGCGAGCCCACGTGTCAAGCAACAGACCCACCGCCGGGTTCTGCGACTGATCGAAAAGCGGTGGCTCACTGGCTTCAAGCGTTAGTAATCGCAAGCTTGATCGAGTTTGTTACTGACCCAGTTGTGCAGCCAATTCTCTCAAGCCAGGATCGCCCGGTGTTCGCTTCAGCCCGGTCTTGACGACGGTTTGAGCTTCGCGGGTTTTCCCCGCGCTGTGGAGGGCGACGGCATAGACGTAGCGAAAGCGGGTGTCCTCGGGCGCCAGGTCCAGTGCCTTCTTGAGGGAAGCCAGGGCCGCCGGTAGGTCCTTCTGCCGGACCCGCGCCAACCCCAAGCTGTGGTGCAACGCCGCTGCCTGGGGCTGGCGAGCCAGACCTTGCTGTATCAGGTTCGCTCCCTCCGCATCCCGGCCGGTTGGGCGGAAGAGATCGCCGAGGTTGACATAGGCCGGCATCCAGTCGGGATTGATCGCGAGGGCTTCCCGGTAGGCCAGTTCCGCCTCGGCGGCCTGGCCAAGGGCGGCGTGGAAATTCCCGAGATTCACCACAGCACCCGGTTCATCGGCGTTGAATCGCTGCGCTGCCAGATACTCCTCGCCGGCCGTCAGGAATTCCTCCCGCTCACCCGCCGGTATCTGCTCGGCCGGCACTCCCGCGAGAGCCTCCGCCGCCATGGCCCGCACCACCCGGACGGGATCGCGCAACAACGAATGAGCGGCCTCCCAGCGTTGCTGGGGCGGCACGGGATCGAGGGACTCCAGCGCGGCAGCCCGCACCAGCGGCTCGGCATCGTAAAGCGCCTGCACCAGGCTGGGGAAAGAAGCCGGCGTCAGGCGCGTCCTGAGCTCGGCGGCCGCCGTAGCGCGGGCGATGGCGGGCTGGGATTTTTCCTGGAGCAGCGCGCTCAGGCGGTCCTCGGCGTCCGCGGCGCCAGTGCGGGCGGCATGCAGGGTTGCGGCGTAGTCCTGATAGCCCTTGGGATCATGCCCCAGGCGGCGCTTGAGTTCCGCTGCCGCCCACCGGGCCGGGCGGTCAGCATGACAACGGTTGCAGGCATTGGGGGTGCCGATCCTGACCGTGAGATCGGGGCGCGGGATGCGGAAACTGTGATCGCGGCGCGGATCGACCACCATGTAGTTATTGGCCGGCATATGGCACTCGACACACTGCGCGCCTGGGGAATTGGCCGAGTGAAAATGGTGTTGCTCGGAGGCATATTTATCCGCGCCATGGCATTGGAGGCACACGCCATTGCCCTCTGCCCGTAGTTTGAGGCTGTGTGGCTCATGGCAATCACTGCAGGTCACGCCGGCCTGGAACATCCGGCTTTGCAGCAGGGAGCCGTACTCATACACCTCGCCATCGATCTGGCCGTCGGCATGGTACATGCCGGCCCGCAGCAAGGCCGGCAGATGGCTGTTCATCAGGGGCTGGCCGGGCTGGTAATCGGCGAACCACTGGCCGCGCCGTGAATGGCAGCGGGCACAGGTTTCGATTTCCTGGGTCGTGGTCCGGGGGCGGCTGCGCACGGCATTGCCCGAGGCCTCCCGGATCGGCCAACTGACGCCCTGGCGTTCGTCCAGACGCAGCGCCAGTCCCAAGGTCTGGGGATCGATGCGCTCATAGCCTTGCTGTTTTTCCGCAAAGGCGATGTGTCGAGAACCCGGCCCATGGCAGGCTTCGCAGCTCACATTGATCTCGGACCAGGTGGTCCGATAGCCGTGGGTGGCCTGATCGTAGTTTTTCTGTAAATCAGTGGAATGGCATTCCGCGCACATGAAATTCCAGTTCTGCGAGAGCTTGGTCCAGTGCAACTCGTCGCGGTGGTCGATCTTTTCGTCCGGGTAGAGATGAAACCAGCGCTGGCCGCCCGCTGCCTGGGGCCGGCAGTCCCAGGCGATGGATAGCGCCTGGAGCCGCCCGCCCGGCAGCGGCACCAGATATTGCTGGAGCGGGGTCACGCCGAAGGTATAGAGGATTTCGAACTCGGCCAGCGCGCCATCCGGCCCGTCAGTGCGGACCATAAACCGCCCATCCCGCCGGAAGAATCGTGTGACCACGCCATCCTTGCTGAACTCGGCGTTATTGAAATCCCCCAACACCGTTTTCGTGTTGGCTTCCTGCATGGCGAGATCGTGATGCGAACCCTGCCAGAGCCGATCCTGCTCGGCATGACAGCCGGCACAGGCGGCGCGGCCCACAAAATGCGCCGGAGGCAGGGCGTTATCGGCCGCGCCGGGGGGGGTTGGGGTGGCGGCTTCCGACGGCGGCGGGGCCTTCACACGTCCCGGCCACCCAAGGCCGATGGCCAGGGCGATACCCGCCACCAGTGACAGGGCAATCCCCAGGGTTTGCAGACGGCTTAACTTCATGCTGATTTCCTAAAAACCTGGCGACTTTTTATTTCATGGCTAACCATCATGATCGGCACGCCGCTCGCCCCCGAGCATGAAAGCCGGTGAAAAATCGGCCATGCTAGTCGGCGGGAGGCCGTGGGTCCGAGGTCGTTCAACGTTTGCGGGCTTTGACCCCGACGGCTAACCCGATCCGGTTCGGCCCTT
>JAJRDJ010000401.1 GCA_028678445.1 Methylococcaceae bacterium | reverse complement strand
TGCCCAATAGACCTGACTGCGGTGCGTCAAGCGCTGAATCTGTGATGCCGGCTCGTCAGGCCGCTATGGGTTCTCTGGGTGGCCGCTTAATTCGGCGTTAGGGGGGGTGCCCTCAAGCCCCACACAGGACATGCATCCGTTTGAGATTGAAGGCCAGGGTTACCAAGGTCCACTTCCCGGTCACGGCGGCGAGGCCCCGGCGCATGAACTGCCGGAAGCCCATGGCCTGTTGGATGATGCCAAAGACGGGTTCAACGGTACTGTTGCGTTTCGCGTACGGGGCGCGACCCTCTTGGGTCTTCAGCCGCCACGCCATCTGCACCAATGGATCGTCACTGTCGGGGGCGGCGGCGTCGGGGCCGAAGCGTTGCTCCAGTGGCCGGTGGTGCGCCTCGCGGCCAAGGGCGCTGTCGATCTGGCCCAGCGTGTCCGGTAGGCCTTTGAGCGCCTCCCGCAGCGGTGCCACTGGCTGCTTGTCGTGGCTGGCCTGGGTAACCCCGGGCACCAAGACCCACAGGGTGTCCGTGTCCACCGCCGCCTGAACGGTGTAAGCCTGCTCGAAACCGCCGCCGGAGACCGGCATGAGGCGGGATTCTTCAGCGGTCAGGTTGCTCTGATCGTTCTCGCGAGGACCCGGCACCGGCGGCTGGCGCGCTTGGCCACGGCGGGTTGTCCCCGCCTGGCGGCGCCTCGCGGCGGGCCATTGTTCCGTCGTAGGCCGGGTGCTCAGTCTGATGGCGTGCCGCCGCCCGCGCTTCCCACTCGGCCTTGGCCGCCGCCAGGGCCTGCAGCCGGTCCTCGCGCCGCGCCAGTTCGGCCGGGAGATCGAGTCCGTCAGAGACCGCTGGCGCGTCGGTCGCGGCGGCTTTGGCCAGGAGGGCCTGAACCTCCTCCTCGCGCCGTTGCGTTTCGAGTTTCTCGATAAGCCCGTAGGAGAGGGCCTTGTGCTGCGAAGCGTTGGCGTTGAGCTTGCTGCCATCCAGGGCCATCTGTCCCCGCCGGACGCGTTGCATCGCCTGAGCCATGGAGAGGACCGGGACGCACAACGCCTCCCGTTCCGGGAGCAATGAGCTCCTGGATTTCGCCAGCGGGTCGTGGTCGGGATGGGGGTTGGCGGCCATGGCGCGGAACGCCACGGAGTCATAGGTCGCCCGCTCAATCTTGCGGCTGGAACAGAGCCCGGTAGCCTAGCCGAAGACCAGCAGTGCCAGCAGCACCGCCGGATGATGGGCCGCCGAACCGCGTAGCGCAGACCCTTGCGTTAGGCGCCGCAAATCCAGTGGCTCGATGACTTCGACAATGAACCGGGCCAGATACCCGGCCGGCAGCCAGTCCTCCACCGACGGCGGAAACAGATACGGCGTGTCACGCTCGGCTTGAATATAGCGGCTCATCGGCAGGACTCCAGTAGGTCAAGGGCCTGGGCCAATTTTACGGGGTCCAGGAAGGAAAGTCCTACAGGCTCCTAGGCCGATACTCTGTTAGGCACGCTTGGTCTTGACGCCGCAGGGGGCGAGGCGCAGGGCATTGAAACACGGCTAGCCGGTCAGCCAGTGACTACAGCGCGACACCCAGGAAGCCGATCCATTCGGGGTGGGCAGGGCCAGCGGAACTGCTGTGCATCTTGTATCACTACACCAGCATAGCCTCCGTACTGAGTAGAATGATCTCGATCTGTTCGGTGATTTCCTCCTGACGGAGGGCGTTGCGGCTACGGGTGATTTCGTCCATGCGGGTTTCCATCCTGCTCAGGGCCGTTTCCATGTGTTCCAGCCGTCGACGGTTTTCGGCCATGAGGGAACCGTAGAACAACGCAGGCAGCTTGGCGGCCAGATAGTGCTCGACCAGGGCGCTGAGAAAACGCTCGGGTTCGATAGTGAGGCGGGGTGGGAAACCGAACGGACGCTCCGCGACCGGAACGAGGGGCAAGAGGGTCTGCAGGAGAATAGCGCCAGTGGCATCGTGAGACAGGACACTCAGCCGACGCCATGACGTGGGGTCGGCGGATAGGCGATGTAACTCCTCGATCAGGGCATCCAGCACCGCCGGAACTTCTTCCGCCACATTGGCCCCGGCCAGCCAGTGTACCCGGCGCGGATGTTGCTCCAGTTTACCGGCCAGCCGTCGACCGACAACAATCAAGCGGGGTTTACCCGGCAGTGAAGCTTCAACGCTGGCGATGGTTTCGTTGAAATCTCCACAAAAACCGCGTTCGGAACCGATCAGAATCACGACATCATGGTCTTGCGCCTGGGGGGCGCGTGACGAGCCGGTGAGATCGGGATGAAAGCTTAGAAAATCGGCGGCTGCGACTTCAATGCTATCCACCAGCTGCTGCTGATGGGTCATGAACCGGCCGTATTTCTGGGTCTCGATCAGCGCCATGGTTTTCATGGCCGTCATGATGTTGGAGATTTCCGCCAGCCGGCCCAGGCGCCGCTCGAGTTCCGCGCGGCGGCTCATGCGGCGCTGTAAGTTGCGGGGCTTCGGTGCACCGCCAGCCAGCGCCGCCAGTCCTCCACCCGTGTTCCCAGCGTCATGGGGATCTGGTGCAGCCCGTCGACAAGCCGCGCCAGTTGCGCGTGGAGTTCGGCGGCATCCGGGTCCTGAAAGTAACCATCGTTGTAGGCCATCATCCAGGCCAGCTGGAATTCGGCGGACACCGGGGCCAACCGGTCCTGCTTGAGCACTTCGCGTAGAATCTGCCCGCGCTTGATTTTATCCTCCATGGCCGCATCCAGACGGGAGCCGAAGCGAGTGAAGGTTTCAAGTTCCAGGAACTGCAGATAATCGAGCTTCATCCGCCCGGCTTCGGTCTTGATGCGCGGATGCTGGGCGCGGCCACCGATGCGGGAGACCGAACGGGTGATGTCGATCGCGGGAAGGAAACCGCTGCCGAACAGCCGCCGGTCCAGGTAGATCTGGCCGTCGGTAATGGAAATCAGATTGGTGGGAATGTAAGAGGCGATCTCGCCCTGTTCGGTCTCGACCAGCGGCAGCG
Organism: Methylococcaceae bacterium; assembly: GCA_028678445.1. Lineage (GTDB taxonomy): Bacteria > Pseudomonadota > Gammaproteobacteria > Methylococcales > Methylococcaceae > UBA6136. The sequence goes on along the minus strand of JAJRDJ010000401.1, from coordinate 698 downwards.
CCGTCATGCTGCCGCCGCCCCTTGCTGCCGCGAGACAGGTGGAGCGTTCCAGCAAGCGGGAATGCAGATAGAAAATGTCGCCCGGATACGCCTCGCGGCCTGGCGGCCGCCTGAGCAGCAGGGAGAGTTCGCGATAGGCGCGGGCGTGGGTGGAAAGATCATCGTAGATAACCAGCGTGTCGCGGCCTTCCCACATCCAGTGCTCGGCAACGGCACAACCGGCGAACGGTGACAGATACTTGAGTCCCGGCGCATCGCTGGCCTCGGCGACCACCACCGTGGTGTAGTCCAGTGCGCCATGCTGACGCAGGAGTTCGATGGTACTGACGGTGTCCGAGCGCTTCTGGCCGATCAAAACGTAAACGCAGAGCACGTCCTGCCCCTTTTGGTTGAGCACGACATCGAGCGCGAGGGAGCTTTTACCGACGCCATTATCGCCGATCACCAACTGGCGCTGGCCGCGCCCCAGGGGAATCATGGCATCGACGATCTTGATGCCGGTGTAGAGCGGCCGATCGACAAAGTCGCGGTCGATGATCGGCGGCGAGGGCACATCGATGTCGCGGCACAGCCGGGTGTCGGGAAGTGGCTGGCCGTCCAGCGGATTGCCGAGGGGATCGATGACTCTCCCGAGCAACGCATCCCCGACGCCCAGCGAGAGCCGCTGGCCGGTCAGATAGACCGGAGCACTCGAGGTC
>JAJRDJ010000400.1 GCA_028678445.1 Methylococcaceae bacterium | reverse complement strand
GCATGTATTTGAGCTGAAAGAGGCCCAGTAAGGCGAGCATCCGGATGCGCTCGTCCTTGATCGGCTTGCGCGTCAGGAGGCTCAGCACCTTGTCCAGACGCCAGTACCAGCGCAGTACGCCGTAAGTCAGGGCCTGGACGAAGGCCCGGTCGCTGGCTTCAGAGACGCTCGGCAGGGCCGCATCCAGAGCGGTCGAGAGCGATTTACCATCCCGGGCGACCTCGACGAGGATCTCCGCTGCGAGGACGCGGGTGTTCAAGACCAGTGACCCAGCCGGATGGTGGGTTCGGGGTGGGCATTCAGAAAATCCCGGCCCGCGATGCGTCGGGCGCCGGGAAGCTGGACCTCCAGTAAGCGGAGGATGCCCTGACCGGTCGCAACCTCCAGGAAGTTGCCGCGATTCAAAACAGTTCCGGGGTCAACCGCCGCCTCCTCGCTCAGGGCTTCCGCGCGAAAGACCCGCAATGCATGACCTTGGTATCGGGTTTCCGCTACCGGCCAAGGGTTGAAGGCCCGCACCTGGCGTTCCAGCTCGATGGCCGGCCGGCGCCAGTCCAAGGCGGCCTCTTCCTTGGCGATTTTCGCGGCGTGGGTGACACCGCTCTCGTCCTGAATTTCAGGACGCCGAGTGCCTGACGCAAGGTCAGGCAGCGTTTCCATGAGCGCTTCGGCGCCGAGCACGGACAGCCGTAGTTGCAGCTCACCGGCGGTTTCTCCGTCCAGTAGGCGACAGCTTTTTTTGCGTAACATAGGCCCCGCGTCCAGCCGGGATTCGATGAACATAATGGTGACGCCGGTTTCCTCGTCACCGGCAAGGATGGCGCGCTGAATGGGCGCCGCTCCCCGCCAGCGGGGCAACAGTGAGGCGTGGATATTGACGCACCCCAAGCGAGGGATGTCGATGACGGCTTGGGGCAGTATCAGACCATAGGCCACCACGATCATCAGGTCGGGATTGAGGGCACGCAGGTCCTGTTGGGCCACGGGGCTCCTGAGTGATTCAGGTTGAAAAACCGTCAGGCCGGCTGCCTCCGCCACCGCCTTGACGGGGCTGGGTGAAACTTTGCGGCCCCGACCCGCGGGCCGGTCGGGCTGGGTGTAAACCCCGCAAATTTCATGAGGGGACTGGATCAGGGCCTTGAGCGGAGGGACGGCAAATTCCGGAGTCCCGGAAAAGACAATCCTCACGCCACACCACGCAGCCTGGTTGGTTCGGGCTGGGTTGCACGCTGGCGCTGTTCTTTTCTAACTTTTTTACGGGCGAGCTGGCGTTTCAGGGGAGAGAGATAGTCGACAAACAGCTTGCCTTCCAGATGGTCTATTTCATGCTGAATGCATACTGCCAATAGCCCCTCGGCATCAAACTCGAGCGCCCCACCCTCACGGTCCAGGGCCCTCACCCGAATTTTTTCGGCACGCCGGACCTTCTCGTAAACACCCGGCACGGAGAGGCAGCCTTCGTCGGATTCTTCCTGCCCCTGCTTATCCAGCAGTTCGGGGTTGATGAGCGCGAGTGGCGCATTTTTTTCCTCGGAAACATCCAGCACGATGATGCGTTGCTGTACGTTGACCTGATTAGCCGCGAGACCGATACCCGGCGCGGCGTACATGGTTTCCAGCAGGTCATCGATCAATTGGCGGGTGGCCGCATCCACGGTTGCCACCGGTTTGGCCTTCTTCCGCAGCCGCTCATCGGGAAACTCGAGTATAGGTAGAATAGCCATGCTCTATGGAATGTTTGAAAGCATCATAAGTCAGGATTCTAACGAATTGGCTGCTGACTTTGAATGCATAATTACCGGGTGCCGTCTCAATAGACGGACGTTTCCGGAGTCCATCACCATCTCCGGAGGATAGTTTGATTGATATTAGCGCTCACCGCCCCCGACGACGTTTCCTGTCCACGGTCTTTAATCTGGTGCTGAGACTGGTGCTATTCAAGGCGATGGTCTTTGGCGCCCCGGTCATCGCCGTGGACTGGAATCCGGGTCGTCCGGATTCTTACCGGGTGGTCGAGGGCGATACCCTGTGGGGCGTCGCTGGCCGGTTCCTGAATCGGCCCTGGGAGTGGCCCGAGGTATGGCGAGGTAACCCGCAAATTCGGGACGCCAATTTGATATACCCGGGCGATGTGCTCGTGCTCGAAGCGCAGGGCGGCCACCAAGCCTATTTGCGGCTCGATCCCGACTCGGAATACCGGCTCAGTCCCCGCATACGCGCCACGCCGCTGGAGGCGGCCATTCCGGTCATCCCGCTCAAGGTCATCAGTCCATTCCTGACCCATCCCCGCGTTGTTGAGGAGGATGCGCTGGAAAACCTGCCTTATGTGGTTGATCTTGCCGAGGAGCATGTGCTTGGTGGGCCGGGTGACCGGTTGTACGTCCGCGCCCTGCTCAAACCCACACTGGTCGACTACACCATTTTTCGCCCCGGCGCTGTCTATCGGGATCCCGACACCCATGCCATATTGGGCCATGAGGCGGTTTTTATTGCCGAGGGCTACCTCGAACAATCGGGCGATCCCGCGAGCGTTATGTTGACGCGCGCGGAGAAGGAAACGCGCCCCGGGGATCGTCTGTTGCCGACCGCCGCTGTGGAGATTGGCGCCGGTTATATGCCGCATCCCGCACAAAAGGGGATGGCGGGACACATTATCGGGGTCATGGATGGCGTCAGTCAGATTGGCCAGTTTTCAGTGGTGGCACTGGACCGGGGGCGGGCGAATGGAGTCGAGATCGGCCATGTATTCGATATCTGGCAGAAGGGGGCTTCGATCCGCGATACCGTGAGTTCCCGAGTCGGCGAAAAAATCGTGGGGCCCGAGCAGAAGGCCGGGACGCTGATGGTTTTCCTGACGTATCGCCGGGTCAGCTTCGGGCTGGTGATGAAGGCGGAGCGCTTCATCCATGTCCTTGATCTGATTCGCGCGCCATGAGTGACACAACTCCCGATATGGACAGCACAACGCTGCGATTCTGGCTGGCATTGCATCGTGCGCCTCTGATCGGTAGTCTGCGTTTCCGGCGGCTGATCGCGCATTTTGGGTCGCCCCGCGACGTCTTCGAGGCCAGTCGGTTTGACTGGAGTTCCCTCGGCGTCCCTGCAAAAACCATGGACTACCTGTCCGCGCCCGACTGGAGCGCCGTGGATGCCGACCTCCGCTGGGCGCTGGATGGCGGCGCCGGGCATCACTGCCTGACTCTGGACCATGCGGCTTATCCCGAACTCCTGCGCGAAATTGCCGATCCCCCCGCAGTGCTCTTCGTGAATGGCAATCCGGCGGCGCTCTCGGTCCGGCATATCGCCATGGTCGGGAGTCGCAGCCCGACGCCCACCGGCGAAAGAATAGCCCGGGAATTTGCCCGTGAACTCGTCTCCCGGGGTGCGGGGGTGATCAGCGGTCTCGCGCTCGGCATCGACGCGGCCAGTCACCGCGGGGCACTGGAAGGCCAGGGGATTACCGTGGCCGTGGCGGGGACCGGACCCGAGCACATTTATCCCCGGCACCACGCGAGCCTGGCTGAGGAGATTCTGGCACGGGACGGGGCACTGATTACGGAATACCCAACGGGTACTGGCCCCCTGGCCGCCAACTTCCCGCGCCGGAACCGCATCATCAGCGGCCTTGCCTTAGGTACGCTGGTGGTGGAAGCGGCGCCGCGCTCGGGATCTCTGATTACTGCACGGATGGCGCTGGAGCAGAATCGCGATGTATTTGCCGTGCCCGGATCGATCCACAGCTCGCAGTCCAGGGGCTGTAACCAGCTCATCCAGCAAGGCGCAAAATTGATCCAGGATCCCTCGGATATCATCGAGGAATATTCGATTTTTTCCGTCCCGTACGCCGCCGCCAGCATTCCTAAATCCGACATGGGCGGGGCTTCCGAAGAAGACGGGCTCCTGAAATATATTGCTTATGAACCAACGACTGTGGATACTCTCGTCGCGGCAACGGGGCTTTCAGCCGACATTATCGTCGCCACGCTGCTCGATCTCGAACTGCGAGGCAGGGTCGAGTCAATGCCGGGCGGAGCTTACATCAGGGTCGGATAATGCCAGGGTTCGCCACCTAATTTTTAGAGCCAAGAGTACCCAATGAAAGAAAACGTTTTTGACGTTCTGATTTATCTATTTGAAAGATTTATGGACAGCGACGAAGACATGAAGCCCGATTCCGATGAGGTTCGCATCGATTTGCTGGAAGCCGGTTTCCCGCAGGCTGAAGTCGCCAAGGCGCTGGAGTGGTTGGATGCCCTGACGGAGCACCATGACATACAGCCCGCGTCCACTCCCGCGTTCCGGGTATTTTGCACCGCCGAGATGGCCCGGCTGGACACGGAAAGCCGGGGCTTGCTGATGTTTCTCGAGCAATGTGGGATTCTGACCCCGGCCAGCCGCGAACTCGTGATCGACCGAGTCATGGCGATCGACGAGGAGCCGCTGTCCATGGAAAATCTTAAATGGATGGTGCTGATGGTGCTTTTCAGTCAGCCCGATGAGGAACTGGCCTTTGCCCGGATGGAACATCTTGTCTACGGCAGTCTGCCCGCCTACCTGCACTGAGAGCGCGCCGAAGCGACTCTTCCCGTATCCGTTCAACTTCATGACTTCGTGACTTAATTCGATGAGCCGCAACCTCGTCATTGTGGAATCACCCGCCAAAGCCAAGACCATTGAGAAATATCTTGGCAAAGACTTCCAAGTGTTCGCCTCTTACGGACATGTGCGTGATCTGGTGCCCAAGGAGGGGGCGGTAAACCCGGACGATGATTTCGCGATGCGCTATGAATTGATCGAGCGTAACGAGAAACACGTCCAGACCATCGCCAAGGCCGCCAAGTTGGCGGATGTGCTGTTTCTGGCGACCGACCCCGATCGCGAGGGCGAGGCCATTTCCTGGCACATCTACGAGATTCTCAAACAGCGCAAGCTTCTGGAAAGCAAGCCCGTGCATCGCGTGGTATTCCACGAAATCACCAAGCGGGCGGTGACCGAGGCCATCGAACACCCGAAGGCGCTCTCGACCGATTTGATCAATGCCCAGCAGGCCCGCCGCGCGTTGGATTATCTGGTGGGCTTCAAGCTGTCGCCGTTGTTGTGGAAGAAAATCCGCCGCGGATTGTCGGCCGGCCGCGTGCAAAGTCCCGCGCTGCGCATGATCGTCGAACGCGAACTGGAAATCGAACAATTCATCACCCGGGAATACTGGTCCATCGATGCGGAATCCATCGCTGAAGAACAGGCCTTTCGGGCGCGACTGACTCACCTGGACGGGAAAAAGCTAGAGCAGTTCAGCATCACGACCGAGGATCAGGCCCACAAGGCCCAGCGGGAACTGGTCTCCACCGCCGGGGGCAAGCTTACTGTCACCCAGGTCGAAGAAAAGGAGCGCAAGCGCAATCCCGCCGCTCCCTTCACCACGTCCACCCTGCAGCAGGAAGCGTCACGCAAACTTGGTTTCACCACCCGGCGGACGATGACGGTCGCCCAGCAGTTGTACGAGGGCATCGATGTCGGCGGCGAGACCGTGGGTCTCATCAGCTACATGCGTACCGACTCGGTCACACTGGCCAACGAAGCCGTTGCCGAGCTACGCGAGCTCATTGCCACGCGCTACGGAGATGGCTTTGTGCCCGACAAGCCACCTCAATACAAAACCAAGAGCAAGAATGCCCAGGAAGCCCATGAGGCGGTGCGACCGACCTCGGCGTTCCGGGTGCCAGAGCAGATCAAGTCACACCTCAGCCCCGATCAGTTCAAACTCTATTCACTCATCTGGAAGCGCGCCGTGGCCTCGCAAATGATTCACGCCACGATCAATACCGTCGCGGTGGATCTTGCTTGTGGCGAACAGGAGCGGGGCATCTTCCGGGCTAACGGCTCCACGGTGACTCATCCCGGCTTCATGAGCGTTTATCAGGAAGGGAAGGACGATGGCGCGCCCGAGGACGAGGAGGGTTATCTGCCTAAGCTCACCCAGGGCCAGGTGGTGAAATTGATCGAAATCGCCACCTCGCAGCATTTCACCGAGCCGCCACCCCGGTACACGGAGGCCAGCTTGGTCAAAACACTGGAGGAATACGGTATAGGACGTCCGTCGACCTATGCCTCGATCATTTCGACCCTTCAGCAGCGGAAATATGCCGAACTGGAAAGCAAGCGCTTTCGCCCCACGGACGTGGGGCGCATCGTCAACAAATTCCTGACCGAGCACTTCACCCGCTATGTTGATTACAACTTCACGGCGCATCTCGAAGACGATCTGGATGCCGTATCGCGGGGGGAGAAAAACTGGATTCCCTTGCTACGGGAATTCTGGGGACCGTTCATTGCCCTGATCGAGGACAAGGACGAAAGCGTCAAGCGCGCCGACGTGACACACGAGGAACTGGACGAAGTCTGTCCGGATTGCGGCAGCAAACTGTCGATCCGGCTCGGACGCAACGGACGCTTCGTTGGTTGCACCAATTACCCCGAATGCAAATATACCCGGAATCTCAATGACGACGGCCCACAAACGCCGCCCGAGGTAGTCGATGGCCGCGTGTGTCCTAAATGCGAAGCGCCATTGGTTATCAAGACGGGACGCTACGGCAAATTCATTGGCTGCAGTGGTTATCCGGGTTGCAAACACATCGAGCCGCTGGAGAAGCCCGAGGATACGGGAGTCGAATGCCCCGAATGCAAGAATGGCAGTTTGACCAAACGGAAATCCCGGTTCGGCAAGCTGTTCTATTCCTGTTCCACTTATCCCGCCTGCACTTATGCCATCTGGAACCCACCCCTGAACGAGCCTTGCCCGAATTGTGCGTGGCCTTTATTGACTCTTAAAGTCACCAAGCGGCGCGGCGCGGAAAAAGTCTGTCCACGCAAGGAGTGCGGATATATAACGCCCTACGAGGGAGAACTACCCACCGGGAGCACGGATGGCGGGGCATAGCCTTGCCTGATCCGCATCATCCGACACGAGCATGCCAAATCCTTGACATGTACCGCCCTCAAACCTAGCATTCCCGCCTTTTAGCGTGCTGTTTGCCAAATGCTTGGAAGGCATCTCAAGTAACTCTTCGATTCCCATGACCGCACCCGAATCCAATCCCCAATTGACCGAATTCGCCAGTATCCGCCGTCTGGTCGGGGAGGAAACGATTGCGGTAGACCAGTTGATACTGCAGGAGCTGCAATCCGATGTAGTGCTGATCAATCAGATCGGTCATTACATCGTCAATAGCGGCGGCAAGCGGCTCAGGCCCATGTTGCTGCTCCTCGCGGCCAAGGCCCTGGAGTGCAATGACCGCCACGTCATTACCCTCGCGGCGGTGATCGAATTCATCCATACCGCCACCCTGCTGCATGACGATGTCGTCGATGAGTCCACCTTGCGGCGTGGCCGTGACACGGCAAACGCGCTGTGGGGTAATTCAGCCAGCGTTCTGGTCGGGGATTATCTCTATTCGCGATCCTTCGAGCTGATGGTTCGCGTGCAGAATCTCCACATCATGGAAATTTTGTCGCATACCACCACGGCCATTGCCGAGGGTGAGGTCTTGCAGTTGTTGAACTGTAACAATCCGGCTACCACCGAACAGAAATACCTCGAGGTCATCTCCCGGAAAACGGCCATTCTTTTTAGCGCCGCCGTGCAGTTGGCGGCGGTTCTAGCGGGTGCCCCGAAAGAGGTGGAACTGGCTTTCAAGAACTATGGATTGCACCTCGGCATCGCGTTCCAGTTAATTGACGATGCGCTGGACTATCGTGCCAAGCCTGAGGAGTTGGGGAAGAATCTTGGTGACGACCTGGCCGATGGCAAGCCGACGTTGCCGCTGATCTATGCCATTGAAAAGGGAGATGCAGCACAGTCCAGTCTTTTGCGCCACGCCATCGAGCATGGCGACCGCGATGCCTTTCGCGAAGTATTCTCCATTGTGCAGGCGACCGACGCTATCGCCTATACCTCGAGCCG
>JAJRDJ010000399.1 GCA_028678445.1 Methylococcaceae bacterium | reverse complement strand
CGATAAGCCTCAATGCTGCCGCGCTAGTCTGCTGGCTGGATGGTTCGGTTGATCGGGTCGGATTCATGATAAGGCCCGCTCCTGTCTTGTGGCGTTTCTGAAAAGTGTATGCGTCGTATCTTAGGCCTTAAAATAGAGAAGTAACAAAAGTCCGCCATCCGAGCGGTGTTGAAAATATACGGATTATGGAACTCCGGTTATAACGGGTGAAGACGTGATGCACTCGAATGAGCACTTAGAGTCGTCAATCGCCCGCTGGCGTGACGCGACAATCCCGTTGTTTTCAACCAAGAAGGAACCTGCCTAAACCGTCATTCATGGATATCTTTGTAGTGCTCTTACGCGGAGCGTCCCAGCGGGGATTGAAGCAGGCAGCGATGCTTGATAGCCAGTAGGCAAAAAGGTGATGGAGGGTGGAAAATTCCCCCATCGATCCCAACCACAGTCCACGGGTTGCCTTCCAAAGGAATCGTCACCGATGAAAATCCACCAGTTCTCGCCCGACGAGGCGCTCGCTAGCCTGACAAGCAGTCACGACGGCCTGCTCCAGGCGGAAGCCCTCCGCCGCTTGAGTGAGTATGGCCCGAACCGGATCGATAAGGTGCGAGGCGAGTCACTGGGGCTGATCTTCATCAAGGAATTCATCCATTTCTTCGCACTGATTCTGTGGTTGGCGGCGGGGCTGGCTTTTTTCGCCGAGTCCCGGCAACCTGGCGGCGGCATGGACACGCTGGGTTACGCCATCCTCGGCGTGATCGTTATCAACGGTTTGTTTTCGTTCTGGCAGCAGTTCCGCGCCGAACGCGCTGTTGCCGCTTTGCAGAAACTATTGCCCCACTATGTCAAGGCGCTGCGGGATGGCAAAATCGGGCTGATTCTCGCGGCCGACCTGGCGCCCGGCGATGTGATCTTGCTGCAGGAAGGCGATAACGTGCCTGCGGACTGCCGCTTGCTCGAAGCCTTTTCTTTACGGGTCAACAATGCCACGGTCACTGGCGAATCCCTGCCCAAAGCACGGGATGCGGAGCCGTGCTCGGAGGAAGACTTGCTGCACGGACGCAATACCCTGTTGGCGGGTACCTCCATCGTGTCTGGTGAAGGAAGGGCGGTAGTCTTCGCGACCGGCATGCATACCGAGTTCGGCAAGATCGCCCATTTGACGCAAACGGCGCGAGTGGCGATTTCGCCGCTACAGCAGGAAATCGTCCGCCTCAGCCGTATCGTCGCACTCCTGGCCTTCTCGCTTGGCGTGGTGTTTTTCATCATCGGCCAAAGCATGGGCTTGTCGTTCTGGGAGAACTTCATTTTCGCCATCGGTATCATCGTCGCCAACGTTCCGGAGGGCTTATTGCCCACGGTCACGCTGTCTTTGGCCATGGCGACCCAGCGCATGGCCAAGCGCAATGCACTGATCCGTCACCTACCGTCGGTGGAGGCTTTGGGATCGGCGACCGTGATCTGCACCGACAAGACCGGCACGCTGACCGAGAACCGCATGGTGGCAAGTACGCTGTATCTGAACGGGCAAATCCTGACTCCCACGGCGGTAAAACGGCAGCACGAACTGGCGCGGGTTTACCGCCGCTTTTTCGAGGATGCCTTGCTCTGCCACAATCTGAAAGAGACCGTCGTTGCCGGGAAGCCTCACCTATTGGGCGATCCCATGGAAGTGGCTCTGGTGCGCATGGCGAAGACCTGTCTGGGAGAAAGTATTTCCTACCCCAAAATCAATGAGGTACCTTTCGATACCGACCGCAAGCGGCTTTCCACCGTGCACCAGACGCCCGGTGGTCCGGTGCTTTATTGCAAAGGTGCCTTGGAAATGTTGTTACCGTTGTGCACTCGCGTGCAAACAGGCGCTACCATAACGCCACTGACGCCGGAAGCCCAGCAGGCGTTCACGCAAGCCCTGGAGGAGATGGCGGGTCAAGGATTGCGGGTGCTGGCGTTCGCCTGGCGGGAGCTGGAAGAAGGGCACGATGGGGCGCAAGTGGAGCGGGACCTGATCCTGTGCGGCATGGTGGGGCTGGAAGACCCGCCCCGGCCCGAGGTTCGGGGCGCCATCAGCAAATGCCATGAAGCGGGCATCAAGGTCATCATGGTGACCGGCGATCATCCCCACACCGCGCTGGCCATCGGCCGGCAGATCGGCCAGATCCAATCGGAAACGCCGGCCATCATCACCGGCGAGCAATTGCGCAAGCTGTCCGAAATCCAGTTGCGTTTGGCGCTGGATGCACCCGACATCATTTTCGCTCGGGTCGGCGCGGATCAGAAAATGCGCATCGTGAGTGCCCTGAAAAAGAAGAAACACGTCGTGGCAGTGACCGGAGACGGGGTCAACGACGCACCGGCGTTGAAAATGGCGGATATTGGCATCGCCATGGGCGTGATCGGCACCGACGTCGCCAAGGAAGCCGCCGACATGATCCTGCTGGACGACAATTTCGCCAGCATCGTCGCTGCCATTGAGGAAGGCCGAGCGGTTTACGACAATATCCGCAAATTCCTAACCTATATCCTCACGTCCAATATTCCAGAAGTCGTACCCTATCTGGCCTTTGCCCTGCTCAAGATACCGTTGCCTTTGACCATCATTCAGATTCTGGTGGTGGATCTGGGCACGGACATGCTGCCCGCTCTGGGGTTGGGCGCGGATCCACCGGAACCAGGTATCATGCGCAAGCCGCCCCGGGCACACCAGGAAAGGCTGCTCAACTGGCCTTTGCTGTCGCGGGCCTACCTGTTTCTGGGGGTCATGGAGGCCGCCGCCGCGATGGCGGCCTATTCATTTGTCCTACACGACGGCGGCTGGTCCTGGGGCGAGCGGCTGGGAAACCACGATCCTCTTTATCTCCAGGCGACCACGGCCTGTCTAAGCGCCATCATCCTAATGCAGGTCGTGAATGTGTTTCTCTGCAAAACGCCGGGGCGCAGCCTGTTCGGTACACACGTCTTCGCCAACCGGTTGCTCCTGTGGGGCGTCGCCCTGGAAATCGCCCTGATCCTGGTCATCGTCTATACCCCCTGGGGTCACTTGGTCTTCG
>JAJRDJ010000398.1 GCA_028678445.1 Methylococcaceae bacterium | reverse complement strand
CGCCTGTTGATCACCGCCGACTGCGGCGGCAGCAACGGTAATCGGGTGCACTGGTGGCGAAGAGAGTTGCAGAAGTTGGCTGACGAACTCCGCATGGTCATCCGGGTTTGCCACCTCCCCCCTGGAACCAGCAAATGGAACAAGATCGAGCACTGCATGTTCTGCCACATCACCGCCAACTGGCGGGGTCGTCCCCCGGTCAGCCGACAAGTGGTGGTCAACCTGATTGGCAGTACTACCACGCAAGCCGGATTGCCTATCCAAGCCGAACTGGATGAAAACCTCTACACACTGGGAATCAAGGTCTCCGCTGCGGAACTCGCCACCCTGGCCATCGAACGCGATGAGTTTCATGGTGAATGGAATTACCAAGTGCGGCCCCGGAACCAGTAGCTATCGGCTCATTTGTTCAAGTTATTTCTGCTTAACGCCTAATCGCTCAGGGTTGTCCCACCTTGACCAGTTCCACATCGAAAATCAGCGGAGCGTTGGGCGGAATCAACGCGCCGGCACCACTCTCGCCATAGGCCAGTTCCGAGGGGATGAAGAAGCGGTAGCTGGCGCCTTCCTTCATCAATTGCAGCCCCTCGGTCCAGCCAGGAATCACGCGATTGAGCGGGAAACTGATGCCGTTGCCGCTGTCGAATTCGCTGCCATTGGTCAGGCTGCCGCGGTAATTGACCGTGACGGTATCCGTCGCCTTGGGTGTGGCGCCCTGCCCTTCCTGCCGTACCTGATACTGGAGGCCACTGGCCGTGGTGGTGATACCGGGCTTTTTGGCGTTCTCCGCCAGGAAGGCGATGCCCTGCTGCTTTTGCTGTTCGCGATCGCTTGAGGGTTGCACGCAGCCGCTCAGCATCACGACGCAAAGCGCCAGGGCCATCAACACGGAAGATAGGGAGCGAGAGGAGTTGCGGTTCATGGTATGTTCTCGGGCTGGGTGATCAAGGATTGGGGTGATTCCACCACGCCGCGCCCATCCGGAACAGGAAAAATCCCAGCTCGATCACCGCCACGGCGGCGAGGATTTGCAGGAGCATTCGCCATGTCAGGGGCGTACGGCGGTCGGAGGGTTCCATGGGGTGTTGTTGGGCCTGGCAAAACGGAAAAGCGCGCATGATAGCAAGAGAGCGTATCTTAGCGGCAATGGCAGAGCGCCACCCGGATGATTCAAGGCCGCGCGCGCATGAAGCGGGCGAGCCGGTCCAGTCCCTCACGGATACGCTGGCTGGAGGCTGTGTAGCAGAACCGCAGGTACCGCTCCGGGTGATTGATCCCGAAATCCAGTCCCGGCGTGACCGCCACTCCCGCCTCCTCCAGCAGCGCTAAAGCGAAGGCCCGGCTGTCTGGCGTCACATGGCGGCAATCGGCATACACATAAAATGCCCCTTCGGGTTTGGCCGGCAACAAAAAGCCCAGGCGTTGCAAACCTTCACACAGCACGTCTCGACGTTCCGCGAATTGCTGCCTTCGCCTTTCCAGTTCCACTAGGTTCTCGGGATCGAAAGCCGCCAGCGCCGCCCATTGGGACGGCGTGGGTGCTGCTATGAACATATTCTGCGCCAAGCGTTCGGCCACATCGACAGCACTCATTGGCACCACCGCCCAGCCCAGCCGCCAGCCGGTCATGCCGAAATATTTCGAGAAGCTGTTGATGACAAACACGGTATCTGAACAGCTCAAGGCCGTTTGCGTGGGCGTGCCGTATTCCAGACCGTGATAGATCTCGTCGGAGACGACGAACCCGCGCCGGGATTCCACGCAGTCCACCAGTGACTGCATGACATCGGGTTGCATGATCGATCCGGTGGGATTGGCGGGTGACGCCAGGATAATGCCCGCCATCGCGGCATCCCAGCGCGCTTCGAGCAGCGAAGCCGTCAGATTGAAGGCGCTGCCGGCATCCACCGCCAGCCTTACCGGCACTCCGCCGTATAGGCGCACGAGATTGGGGTAGCAGGGATAGCCGGGGTCGGCCAGCGCCACGCTGTTACCGGGATCGACCAGCATCCCCAGAACCAGCAACAGGGCGCCAGAGGCGCCCGGCGTTACGAAAATCCGCTGGGGGTCGATGCGGATTCCGTGCTGGTGCTCATAGAATCCGGCGATGGCCCGCCGCAATTCCGGCAAGCCTCCGGCGGGCGTGTATTTGATGTCCACCTCCCTCAAGGCCTTCGCCGCCGCCTTGAGGATATGCGGTGGCGTTGGAAAATCAGGCTCGCCAATTTCCATGTGAATGATATCCCGACCCGCGCCCTCCAGTTGCCGGGCGCGGGTGAGGATTTCCATGACAATGAAGGGGCTGATAGCCGCCATCCGTTGGGCGCTGGTCATCGGCTGCTCGCGTGTGGCTGGGGCCGGTCGCCTGACGGGTCACCGTCGCCGACAGGCCGGTTAAGTAATTTCCCTTGCGGCAAATTTATGCCTATACTTCACGGTTTTTTTTGGTACCCGGTAGATCAGGAGTCAGAATGTCCAGCCGTAAAAAAAGCGAGACGCTTTCGACACCCTTCAGCTTCGAGCCATATCACCTTGGGGAGGGGGAAGAGTACATGAACGAGGCGCAAGTCGAGCACTTTCGCCGGATTCTCAGCAACTGGAAGTCGGAATTAATGGGTGAAGTCGATCGGACCGTGCATCACATGCAGGACGAGGCCGCCAATTTTCCAGACCCCAACGACCGCGCCACGCAGGAATCGGAATTCAGCCTGGAACTCCGCACCCGCGATCGCGAGCGCAAGCTGATCAAGAAGATTGACGACTCCCTGCAGAATCTCGACCGGGGAGACTATGGATTTTGCGAGACCTGCGGTATCGAAATCGGTATTCGCCGTCTCGAAGCCCGGCCCACCGCGACCCAGTGCATCGACTGCAAAACCCTGGACGAACTGCGCGAGCGGCAGATCGGCTAAGCCTCCCCGAGCCATCCGCACGACAGCCAGCCGTCTTGAACGCTGGCCCAACCCGTGACACGCCCGCCAGGCGCCTCGCCACACCGAGCCCCAACACCCCACGCCCCCTACCGTGGCCGATTTGCGCCCTCGCCCAGTGGACCGCTACATCTGGGTTCTCTGCTGACGGCGCTGGCCAGCTATCTCGAGGCGCGCTCCCGGGGGGGCGCCTGGCTGCTGCGCATCGACGATCTCGACCTTTACCGGACGCGGCCCGGTGCCGCCGAGCGTATTCTGTCAAGCCTGGAATCCCTGGGGCTGCACTGGGACGAGGCGGTGGTTTACCAGAGCCGGCACATGGAAAGGTACCGCGCGGGGCTGGAAGCGCTGCAATCGCGGGGGCTGATCTATGCCTGCGCCTGCTCGCGGCGGGAACTGGCGATGGAGTCGACCGAAACGGCCGCCGGTATGTACCCCGGATATTGTCGTGACCGGAATCTCCCGTATCGATCGGGCCTACATGCCTTGCGTTTGAGGACCGGGGACGCCGTCATCCGCTTCGAGGACCGTGTTCAGGGGATGGTAGAACAACATCTCGCCTCTGCTGTGGGTGATTTCATCCTGTTTCGGCGCGACGGCGTCTTCGCCTATCACCTGGCCACCGTCTTGGATGATGCTGAACAGCGGGTGACCGATGTCCTGCGCGGTCAGGACCTGCTGGACTCCACACCCCGGCAGATTTACCTGCAAGAGCTGCTGAATCTCCCGACGCCTGGCTACGCCCACACGCCCATTTTGATCGATAGCAGCGGCCGCAAACTCAGCAAGCGCACCCTGACCCCCGAGGCTGAAACGCGCCTTCCCAGCCGGATTCTGGGCTCTCTTCTCGCGCTGCTGGGTCATCCGCCGCCGGCTGAATTGACCGCTGCCCCGCCTCGGGAAATACTGGCCTGGGCTGTCGAGAACTGGCGGCTCCTGCGTCTCTGGCAGACAGGACCCATCACGGTGGAGCCGGAGGCTTTCACGCCATGAAGCACTATGTGCTGATCCTGGCCAGTTCGATACTGGTCAACAATCTGGTGGTGGTCAGGTTCCTCGGACTGTGTCCCTTGATGGGTGTCTCGAAGCGCCAGGAAACCGCCCTGAGCATGGGGCTCGCCACCACCTTCGTACTGACCTTGTCCTCGGTCGTCAGCTACCTGGCCAATGCCTATCT
>JAJRDJ010000397.1 GCA_028678445.1 Methylococcaceae bacterium | reverse complement strand
TCCCGTTTGGATGCCATTCTTTCAATATTGAAAGCAGGGCTAAGTT
The DNA here is from genome assembly GCA_028678445.1 of Methylococcaceae bacterium. GTDB lineage: Bacteria > Pseudomonadota > Gammaproteobacteria > Methylococcales > Methylococcaceae > UBA6136. The sequence continues at coordinate 3,141 of JAJRDJ010000397.1, read as the reverse complement.
CTTGGTTTATGATCAAGGTTTTGTACTGGGATGGAGTCTCCGGTGCGAATGATCTGGTTGTGGTTATCCAGATAAATGAGCGTGGGCTTATGGCGTGTGACTTCAGTAGAGTCGAGCCCCACATAGGCACAGATGATGAGAATGTCCCCCGGTGCGGCTAGTCGCGCCGCAGCCCCATTGACAGAGACGATGCCTGAGCCGACCTGCGCCTGGATGGCATACGTCACGAAACGATGGCCAGTGTTCACATTGTAGATATGAATCTGCTCATATTCCCGGATGTGGGACTGATCGAGCAGCTTGCCGTCAATGGCGCAGGAACCTTCGTATTCGAGCTCCGCATGTGTCACACGGGCTCGGTGTAACTTTGCTTTCAGCATCGTGGTGACCATACGATAAGACTGTCCTGGGTGAGGTAAACACGGATTATCTATAAAATCCGCTCTCCAGGCAATTGTCTCCCCTTGCAGCATCGGACATTCGGCGCCGGCTTTTAGTAAGATTGTAGCTTTCACGCTACAGCGGAAAGTGTCTCATGGCCATTGCCGACTGGGAATCAGGGGTTGGTGTTACTGATCGTCCTTCTGTTCCTTGACACCAATCGTTTGCGAATCATGGGCGGGATATTGGCTTAGCCATCAGGAGTTTTCGTGGGCGATGAACATTGCTCGGTCAGAATGGACATTATTAAAATGGTAGAGGCTGAAGTGGTACAAGACCGAAAGGCGCAAACCCGTTGATGGACAGATGTTATGTTTGATGTCGGCTTCTGGGAAATGGTGTTGACCGCTTTAGTAGCGCTTGTCGTGTTTGGCCCCGATAAGCTGCCTCGGCTGGTCAGGGAGGTATCACTCTGGATCCGCAAGGCAAGGACTGCCGTTGCAGCCGCCAAATCGGAAATTGACCAGGAGCTACACCTCTACGAGATACGCCAATCGTTTGAGGAAAGGAAGAAATCCTTTGAACGTGAAATGAAGACGTTGAGTATCTCGCCTCCCGATCCGCCGGTTACCCCTCATTCATTGCCTGAATCCGTGGAAAATTCCGCTAACGAGACGAAACATGACCGGGAATGATGTCCCTGTGCCGGAGCATGATGAACAGCCGATCATCTCCCATCTGGTCGAGTTGCGAGATCGGCTGATCAAGGCCATTGCTGTCGTCGGGGTCATCTTTCTCGGCTTGTCTTTCAAGGCCAACGACATTTACGCCTATCTCGCTGGCCCCCTTACCCGGCATATGCCGCCCGGCGCGCACATGATCGCCATCGGTGTGGCGTCCCCCTTTCTCGCCCCGCTCAAACTGACCTTGGTGGCGGCTGTTTTCGTATCTGTTCCGTTTCTCCTTTACCAGGCTTGGGCATTCGTCGCGCCCGGACTCTACAAACATGAAAAACGGTTGGCTCTGCCCTTGCTGGTTGCCAGCATTTTGCTGTTTTATTCGGGCGTGGCCTTTGCTTATTATGTCGTCTTTCCGTTGATTTTTCAGTTCATGATCATGACCGCCCCGCCGGGGGTGGCCGTCATGACTGATATCAACCAATACATGGATTTCGTGTTGACCCTGTTCGTGGCATTTGGCGTGTCTTTTCAGGTGCCCATCGCTACCATCTTGGTGGTGGCTGCGGGGTTGGTGGACCGTGCCGCCATCGCCGAAAAGCGTCCCTACGCCATAGTCATGGCGTTTGTCATCGGCGCGGTGCTCACACCCCCCGAAGTCATCTCGCAGACCTTGCTGGCCGTCCCCATCTGGTTGCTGTTCGAATTGGGTCTTCTCTTTTCAAGATTCTTTACCCCGAAGGTGACCGAAGAAGGCGCCGGTCCCAATGAAGGATGAACCCAGCGGTGGGGTACCATGAATAGCAGTTTGATCTTTTTCTTTACCGATTTTGGTGCGGAAGGACTCTACACTGGGCAAATGGAAGCGGTCATCCGGCAGCAACTCCCACATGCTTCCGTCATTTCGCTGCTGAATAATGCTCCGCGTGGCGATCCCCGTCGCAGCGCTTACCTCCTTGCCGCGCTGAGCCGGCAACTGCCGGAAGGCTGCGTGGTCTTGGCTGTGGTTGACCCGGGTGTCGGGGGCGAGCGCAACGCCGTGGCCCTCCGCGCTGACGGGCGCTGGTATGTCGGGCCAGATAATGGTCTCCTCAATGGCGTGGCAGTTCAGGCCCGCGCGGCGGAATGGCGAATCATCGACTGGCGCCCCAAGCGGCTTTCCAGCAGTTTTCATGGGCGTGATGTGTTTGCCCCCATCGCTGCCCGCATTGCTCTGGGTGATTTTGGCTGGGCCCATCACACAAGTTCCAGTCCCGACCTGACCGGCTGGACTTGCGATTTGCCCGAAATCATCTATCTCGACCACTTCGGCAATGCCCTCAGCGGTTTGCGGCATACCGCTCTTCTGGATGCTCGTGTCCTTACCGTGAATGGGATCCCCATTTCGCGGGCCACCACCTTCTGTTCGGTTCCCGCCGGCGAACCGCTTTGGTACGTGAACTCCATAGGTCTGGTGGAGATTGCCGTCAATCAGGGCCGGACGGATGTGCTACTTGGTCCCAATCTCCTGGGCGCGGTTCTGCATTTTTCGGATCGGAAACAGAGCTCATCCCGAAAAGCCCAAACCGCTAGGGTGTAGCGGGAATTGCTACAGGCATCAAACTGGGAGTGGGCTCGGGTGAACTTGACTACCTTGGAACCTCTCGGCATACAGTCCACTGAGCGTGTGCTGCAACTCAGCGACCACCAGCTGAAAGCTGGTGGGTTGAAAATCGGCGGACTAAACCGCCGACTGAAAGCCGGTGGTTTGAACCACGGGCCGAGCGCTCTTCGGGTGGGTTAAGCCGCCTCATGGAAATCAATAAATTAGCCTGGGCCAGAGGCCATCGCGGCGGCCATCGCTCCGGGCATATCCGCCACTACGGCGGCCACGACGCCGCCATCCAGACGGCCTTGGGTCACCAATTCCTCAAGGAAGGTTCTGACCTGATTCGCCGATAGGGCCTTGCGATAATGGCGTTGTTGCAGCATGGCCTGAACAATGTCCGACACGCGCATGATACGAGCCTCCAGCGCCAGTGTTTCCCCCTTGGCCAGGAAGGGATTGCCGCTGCCGCTGGGTTCCTTGAGGTCATCGGCCACC
>JAJRDJ010000066.1 GCA_028678445.1 Methylococcaceae bacterium | reverse complement strand
TGCGGGGCCGAACCGCCGCCCCCGCCACCGACGAAGACGCCGGCATCAAGCAGCCATTTCGAGGCAAACCGCAGGCCGGTGCCAACGGTAAATCCACCCGTGAAGAAGCCGCCGCGCTCACCCTGCAAGGCGCCGAAAGCGGAGACGCCTGCATACCAGTCGGGATGGACATTCACGAGGTAATGCACGCCCGCGAGCCCCATGGTCTCGGACGGTCCCATATCCAGCACCTCATAGCTCATGCGCAGCAGGGCGGGTTTGCTGCGCAGGGTCGTGGTCTCGGCGGCATCGGCCCGCGCCGGACTACCGTGGGTCAGGGCGCCCAGCAATATGATCAGCTGGATTGGGGCATGCTTGATCCAGCCCATCAGCGTGCAATGGCCTGAGCCGGTTGGCCGACCTGGCCAAAGCGCCGTTCGCGCTGCACGTACCAGGCGAGGGCCCGTTCCATTTCCGCCGCGTCGAAAGCCGGCCAGAGTGTGTCGGTGAAATACAGCTCGGCATAGGCGCTCTGCCACAGCAGGAAATTGCTGATGCGCTGCTCGCCGCCGGTGCGAATGACCAGATCCGGGTTCGGCGCATAGGCCATGGCAAGATAAGGACCCAGATCGATGTCCTCGGGGCTGACCTGCTGGGCCGCAGCGTTTCCGGTCGCTTGCTGGACTTTCAGCCAGCCGACAAACGCCTGCTGAATGTCCCACCGGCCGCCGTAATTGGCCGCGATGGTGAGGGTGAGGCGATCGTTGCCGGCCGTTCGCGCTTCGGCTGTCGTGATCAATGCCTGCAAGCGCGGGCTGAAGGGGGAAAGGTCCCCGATCACGCGCAGACAGACGCCGTTTTTGCAGAGCTTGTTGACTTCGGCTTCCAGTGCAGTGACGAACAATCCCATCAGATGATTGACTTCATCCACCGGGCGCTTCCAGTTTTCGGTGCTGAACGCGAAAAGGGTGAGATAGCGGATATTGCGCGCGATGCAGAATTCGACGATGTCACGCACCCGCTTGACTCCGCGCGCGTGCCCCGCGACGCGCGGGAGATGCCGCTTTCTTGCCCAGCGGCCATTGCCATCCATGATCATGGCAATATGTGAAGGTACCGCCAATTAGCCACTCCCTGACTTTGATAACTAGGGAAACACCGAACACGTCCGTCCTTCATCACTTCGGCCACCAGCATGGTCGCGCAGGTTGGGCCGCATGCAATGAAACCCTGCATGTCCGGCGGCACAGAAACAATAGAAGCGGCGTGTGGAAGGCGGCTCAGAACGAGCCAGAAACCGCGATATTTCGAGCAACGCCTGGTAATCCAGTGCTTTACTAGAAATCGTTTCCAGATTGCTTTGCCATAATACCCCGTGCAATGGCTGCTTGCTCAGGGTTTCTTTATCAGGACGCCCCCATAGCGTCGAGGCAACAATTCGGTGGCGGCGTCATTCATTTCGTTGCCGTGCTTCAGGGGAAGCAGATTGCTTATGTCGGTCGGGAAAACGGGCACCCGGTCCACATGGCGTTTGACCGCGAAATCAATCGCAGGCAAGTCGGGGTTCTGAGGTGATCCCCACACCACTCCCGCACGCGAGCCGGCCAACTTCATCGGCTTGTAAAAGCTGCCGTTCAACTGCGTCCGCGCCACCAGATAATCCCGGAAACGCTGGTACAGCGCCAAATCGGGCTTGCTATCCGGCGCGGCTCGCCAAAACTGGTCGAGCGCCCCCTGGAAGGTAAGCCCGGGCATGTCGTAAAGCGCCTTGCCGCAAACCTTGGTCGCCGCGCCATGCAACAGTGCCGACAAGCCCACGGTGCTGTTGACCACCACCACGCCGCGGGCGTGATCGAGCAGCGATGGCAGGTGCTGGTCATGGATGTAATGCACGCGCTGGCCGATCCCGGCCGCCTTCGCCACACGTGCGATCAACGCGGTGTAATCCCGATAACCCCGGTCCATGGGGTGGTGCTTGAACACCAGAAAAGTGTCCTCGGGAGCATGCCTGGCAAAGGAATGCAGCGTGGTTTCAATGAAATGCTCAACCCCCCCGAAATCGGCATGGATTTTGATCTGGGCATCGTTGAAAACCTGCAGGGGCACCAGGAAATAACGCCGGCTCAAACGGGTCGTCAGCGCCTCCTGTGCGTCCCGCTCCGTCCAGCGGTACCACTGCTTGCGCCAGACCGAGCGCACCCATGGCAGCGCCTCCAGAACGGATAAAGGGCGATGATGCCGGTAGTGGCGGAACCAGGGCCAGCCCAAGGCGCCAATCGTGAAATAACAGAACCCGTACCAAACCATGGGCCAGTAGGCATTGCCCACTTCACGCTTGGGCGGGACCAGCGGAGGCTTGAATTTGTAGTACTCGGGCTCCCGCGGCAACTGGGAATTGCCATTGACCCCGAAGCGTTCCAGCGTGACGTAATCCGGACGAACATACCCCTCTTCGAACACGCCGATTTCCAGTCCATGCCGTGCAGCGATGGCGTGCGCCACGCGGTGTATGGGTCGGCAATCGCCAAAGAGCAGGATCGCATCAATGTCCAGGCGGGCGATCAGGGCCTCGAACCAGTCGGGCCAATCTTCCATCGTCCCTTGATAATTGAGCGCGTCTCTGGGGTAAAAGAGCCAGTCACCGGCGTTGAAGTTGACCTTGAACACCTGCGCACCCGCGCGGTTCAGGTCCTTTGCGAGGCGTGCAAAAAAGGGGCCCACTGGACCTTGCAACAGCAAAACCCGCCTGCCCGCGAACTGTTCCAGACCCCGATCCAGCATCCTCTGTTACTCCATTATCGAAAACGCCCGGAGAAACCGGGTTGCGATGAAGGGTAGTCGCACATGGTCAAAAAACAAGTGCCCGCCTTTTTCCAAGGCAGGCTCATGGCTTTCACGGCAGTTAAGCTGCAATTCGGACAAATTAAGGAGAATCAGCGCTTGCAGGAATCCGGACCCGCCCCCCCATCGATTTTTCAAGCCACGGTTGACGGCTGAAGAATCATGGTCGGGCATTGTACCAGCAGCGCGATGGGCTCGAAAGCGTCCACCTCTGGAAGCCCCAGCAAGGGGAACACCGCATTCGCAGGATGATCGATCGGCAACGACCACGCACCGCCCCGTCCCTGCCGGGGCTTTCGCATCACTGTGCCTTCCACAACCCCCGTGAGCCCACCCGAAATGGGATCTCGGATTCCTCAGCGGCGCGACGACCATGCCTTCGCCAGCACGCCCAGTTTGCGCAACTGGCGCCTGGCAAATCCCGCGCGTAACCGTTCCAATCCCCCATCGGCCTCCAGCGCGCTGCGTGTCTCCACAATCCGGTGCAACACCGCCTCACACGTGGTGTAGCCCTTCAAGTCCCAGTCCCAGTAAATCGGGTAACGCAGCAAGGTACCCGCGACCAGTTCATCCAGATCCAGGCGCCGCTGACGGCGTGCAAACGCGGCACCTTCGTTCAGGACATCCTCGGTCAGCCCCCAGCCGGCATAGAACGGCTGCCCGTACACCACCACCCGCTTGCCGCGCAGCAGCGCATCGAATCCTGTCAGCGAAGTCAGGGTATGCACCACGTCGCAAGCCTCGATGCAGCTCACCACCGAAAGCCGCGTCTCCACATGGTCGGCCAGCGCCCGTGCCTGGGCGATGGCCAGCTTGCCGGCGCGGTTTCCGGACATCACATCCGGGTGTGGCTTGTAGACGATGAAGGCATCCGGATGCGTCCGTCGGGCGGCCTGCAGCAGGCCCAGGTTGGTTTTCACGTCCGTGCAGCCAAAGCGGATCGAGGCATCGTTCTCCACCTGGCCGGGCACCAGCACCACCTCCTTGCCGCCGCTCGGCCATGCCGCCTGCTCGCGCGGTTCCAGGTTGTACTTGGTAATGCCGTGTTCGACGATGAATTCGCGCACCCGACGCGCGCGGGCCTTTTCGTCTTCGGAAAAACAGCCCGTGTTCAGGATATGCTCCAGATCGGAAGACTGGCTGGGGTCGAAGTAAATGCCACGCGCGTCCAGCACCAGCGAAAGCGGCCGAATCAAATCCGACCCCAGCCCCACCGAACGCACAAAGCCATCCTCCATGCGCAATGCGCGGCAACCGCACGCCCTGGCCAGTTCCTGCAGCCCCGCGGGCGCCTCGCATCCCCAGTAAACCAGACAATCTTCCGGCCCGGGTTTCAGGCCGCGCACTGCCCGGACACTGGGCGCGAAAACCACTTGCCCGGGATTCAGCGATAACAGCGGACGGGTGTTGGCCGCCCGCCAGCGCGGGAATCCGACGCAAATCATGCGGGCCTTGCCATGGGGTCCACAAAAGCGGCTTGCCGTCTCACGCTGCCGCACCAGCCAGTCGATCACATCGAAAATCGTGCCGCGCTGGTGCGTCACCGGGTTCAGGTAACGGGTGTAGTGAAAATAGGCTGCGGCAAACAGTTCGTCCACCGAGCGTTTTCGGGTTCGACGCGCACAGCTTTGCCGGTCATCCGTTGCCCCCCAGCCCGCATACCAGGGCATGCCGAACACCGTCACCGGCTTGTCCGCCAGCAAAGCCTCAAAGCCCATGTTCGACGTCACCGCATATACCCGGTCCATCTGCTCGATCAGGCTCAGCGGGTTGACCGTCTGGCGCAGCACCACGGTTCGCGCATCGTCCTGCACATGGGTCAGATAGCCGCCCTTGCGGCCCGAACTCACTTCCGGGTGGGTTTTGACGTAAATCGTCGCTTGCGGATTTTCGACGCGGGCCGCGGCCAGCATCGCAGCGAAAGTGTCGGCAGTGGCGCCGCCCAGCGTCACGCTCATGTCGCCTGCGGTCTGGTCGATCACCAGCACGCGCTGGGCTTCACCGCCATTTTTTCCCGCGCCCTCCGGGGGTGGGAAACGCCGAGTTAAATCCTCGGGGTCCAGCACAGGCGCATGGTTGTATTTGCTGAGTCGATG
>JAJRDJ010000396.1 GCA_028678445.1 Methylococcaceae bacterium | reverse complement strand
TGAAGGTGCTGGCCGACGTGGGTCTCCTGGGCATGCCCAATGCCGGCAAGTCCACTTTCATCCGCGCGGTGTCGGCCGCGCGCCCCAAGGTGGCGGATTATCCATTCACCACCCTGCACCCCAATCTGGGCGTGGTGCGGGCGGAACAGGACAAGAGCTTTGTCATCGCCGACATTCCCGGCCTGATCGAGGGTGCTGCCGAGGGTGCCGGCCTCGGGCACCAGTTCCTGCGCCATCTGGCGCGTACCCGCATCCTGCTGCATCTCGTGGACATTTCGCCGAGCTGGGAGGGAGCCGATCCGGTCAAGGATGCGCGCGCCATCGTCGAGGAACTGCGCAAGTACGATGAGTCTCTCTACAACAAGCCGCGCTGGCTGGTGCTGAACAAGCTGGATCTAATCCCGGTTGAGGACAGGGAATCCCTTGTGCAGGAGTTCATCCGTGACTATGGCTGGAGCGGCCCGGTGTTCGTCATCTCCGCCATCAACGGCGAGGGCTGCCAGCCACTGGTGCATGCCATCCAGTCTTATCTGGACGAGGCGAGAAAGTCGGAAGACGCCCAGGCGCCGGACGAGCCGGAAGCCGAGTCCGTTCAATAGGCTTTTTCGCGGACTGCCGCGAAGGGTGCCGGAATCCTGCTTGATGGCTGTGGCGAAGCAGGTGGCTGATTGTCCCGGACAGCATGAATACAGTCGGCACGAGACTATGGCCAAGTTCCCAGGCTAGCCATCCTCCCGGCGGGACAGGAAATAATCTTCGACGAATTTGTGCATTTCAGGCTTGTCGGAGCTCCATTCCCAGGCGCCCTCGGCTGATTTCGCTATGTCGCGATGCGGATCGAACCCGAACTGCTGAAATTCCGCATGGCGGTTGCCGTATCCCCGGTGTTCCATGTCGCCATGCCAGAGGTGGAACACCCGCCCGTCGATCCAGCCGGGCTTCCCCATGCGGGTGCTGAACATGCCGGCCCATTCCAGGTAATGCGCCCGTTGGGCGTCATTGAGCCCGTAGGCGCGAGCGGCTTCTTCCTGCCTGCCATAGGCGGCCGCGAGCATCAGTTTGTTTCCGCTGCCCATGATGGAGCCATCATAAAGGCCGCAGGACGCCAGGGCCTCGCGACGGGCCACCCAGGCATGGCCCGCGGTAAATTTCCATTTGAGGCTTGCCCCGCGCATGCTGAAGAAATCGCCTGGGAGTTCGCCGCTTTCTAGCATCTGGACCACCGAGCGCCGAGCGGGCTCGCGGGAAAAAGATTCGGGATTGTCGAGGCGGGAGTCTCTGGTCAGGTCGACAAGATCCCGGAAAGGCTGCAGCCATGTTCGGTCCGCCAAAGCCTCCAGGGCACGCCCTGACCAGTTGTCGTCCGAGAAAACAATGTCGCAATCGAGCCACGCGACTGCCGTGCAGCTATCGGGCAGCGCCTTGAGGGCTACATTGAGCAAGCGCTCCTTCTGCCAGAGCACGGTCTTTTCCCGGAGATGGATCATGATGTCCGCATCCGCCTGCCCAAGCTCGAATGCGCTGCCGTGGGAGAGTTCCACGGTAACCAGCGGCACATTCAGCCTGTTCCGGAAAGCCAGGTAGTTGGCTTTGCGCGTGCGATAGGAAGCCGGGTTGAAATAGGATGTGATCGCCCAGAATGTCACAGTCGGGACTTGGAACCGGCTTCATCCGGCATCTGCATGCCTGCACGCGGGTAATCGAAGGGCAGGGGTTCGGCAGCGCCATCGCAGAGCGCCTGAACCTGCTGTTCGGACAACGGGTAGCCGAACTGCGCATTCCGCATTCTGATCCTGTAACGCATCTGCTCGGTGGACAGGGCGGCCAGAATCTCCCACTCGGAGTCGGCTATGCCCTTCGCTTCAAGTCCGGCGATGCCCATCAGCATGTGATCGAATTCATCCTCGTACACCGCAGCACAGGCGCGGGCGATGATGTCGTCGATACCCCCGCGTCCCTGAAGCTTCATCCCCTCGCGGTAGAGGGTGCAGTAGCCGCCTTCGGTGAAGCGGTGGGCTCGTTCTCCCAGATCGCCATATTGCGCCTTATGTGCCCGGCGCAGGTCCATGAGATATTCATTTTCGGCCCAGTCCCCAGCCTCCCGCAGCACCTCCGGTTTCACAAGCCGGGCATCTCCTTGAAGGGCATCGTAGGCGTCAGCGAAGAAGCAATAGTGGGCATATTCCTCAGTGGCGGTGTAGGCATCGGCCAGAGCGGCCTGACGGATGCTTGCCGAGTCTGAGCCAGAGACCATGCGTTGCATGCGCTCAAGCGGGGGGATGAAACCATCCCAGTACTCCTTGTAGGCCTGGCGCAGCAGCCACAATTGATCCGTTTTTCGAGTGCGGAGGGGGGAATCCCAATATGCCCGAAAGACCTCCGCTTCCCCTGCCCACAATGGCGCGTTTGCATCGATCAATCGTGTCAAATTACTGCTTGTCTCGATTTGTGCCATGAACGTATTGTCAGCAAATGTTTTGGAAAAAGCTTCGTGCTCGGGCTGAAGAAGAGCGGGTCGATGCCGAACGCCAACTCAAGCTTTGTGGATAAGGCTTGCTAAAAAGACATCGGCGTAT
>JAJRDJ010000065.1 GCA_028678445.1 Methylococcaceae bacterium | reverse complement strand
GGACCCGAATGAAGCCAGTTCCGGAGGGGGTGAAATACCCGAACCAGGGGCCGAAAAAGCGCCGTAAGGGCCTCAGCATATTGATTCAGGTTAATCTAGACACCGCGACGCGGCTGGATGCGCTCGTGAACTACGCGGGCACCACGAAAACCGCCGTGCTCGAAAAGCTGATTGAGTTCGAGTACCGGCGTCTGGTGATGGAGGGCAAAATCAAGGCGGATTAGGTGGCGGGACGTAGCTGCGGAAAAAAATCAACGCGAACCACACCCAGGCAGACGCAAAAAAGGCCGCCTGAAGGCCGCCTGATTTCCCGATCTAGAAACCGGGATTTTCCCCCGATTTTCCCCCAGTGGTTCTTTCGCTACCACTAAGACATTGATTTATATGGCGTCCCCAAGGGGGTTCGAACCCCTGTTGCCGCCGTGAGAGGGCGGAGTCCTGGACCGCTAGACGATGGGGACAAGCTGAATGGACGCGCAGTGTAGCGCAGGCGGCCCTCCCGGAGCAACCAGCACCAGCCGCGCCCATGGTCATCTTCCGTATTCAGTAACCCATGTTACCCGGCCGGGGCACCTGCCTGCCGGAAGCGCGCGCCGCGGAGCGCCGTAGCGAGTCCCAGCAGCCTCCCGGCGATTTTTCCGGAGGAAGCAGCCACCAGGGCTTGAAGTGGCATGCGGAGCGCTAAGCAGCACTCAGCGGACGGTGGCCGACCAGAACACACCGGCGGGCAGCGTCCTGATGCCATCCTTGGACGCTTGATCGTCGAACTGCTGGACAAGATCGAAAACCTGCTGCGCCGCCTCCTGCTCCGCTCCGCCAAACCCCGTCACCCGGCCCGCGCAATAATGCTGGCGGAGGGACGCCTGAATCCTGGCATCGGTTTCCTGCGTCAAGGGGACGACTTCCCGCCAGATGGCATCGGACTCGCAGATGCGCTGCCGGGCCTCGGCCGCCGCCTTCAGGAAGCCTGCTATGGCTTTGGTATTGCCTTGCGCCCAACTGTCCCGGAACACATACCCGAGGGCCGGTACTTCCGTGTCGATGCCCAGCGCTTTCTGAATCTGACGGCCATCCAGCACCTGCCGGTAGCCTTGGGCCTCCAGCTTGGCCGCGTAATTCCAATAGGTAAGCACCGCGTCCAGCTTGCCTTGCTGCAACTCCTGGCTCAAGAGCGGCGGAGCACCGAAACTCAGCTTGGCCTTCTGCTCCAGATCGAGTTGCTTCGTCTTCTGCGCCAGTGCCTTCAACAGCAGCCAGTTCTTGTCCAGCCCGCCGCCGGCGACACCCAGCCGCTTGCCTTCCAGATCGGCCAGCCCCTGGATGGGCGAGCCGCCCGCCACCATCAGCGCCCCATGGCTGGCGGAAAAGGGCGCGAAGGTGAAGTCCTGCCCCTGCTGCCGCTGGCGGGCCACCCAGATCCAGTCGGACACAATCACGTCGACACTCTTGCCCTGCAGGGCTATCCGTCCCGCCTCGGGGCTGGCGAGTTCGGTCGTTTCGAGGGTGATGCCCTGGGCTTTGTCCAAGCCCTGACTGCGAATGACCGCCAGCTCCCAGTTCAGCGTACCGAACGCGAGAGTGCCGATCCGGATCGGAGGGGCTGTCTCCGCGGCTCCCACGACGGAGAAGGTCAGGGTGAAAAGCCAGCTAAGGATATTGCGCATGATGTGTGTCCGTTCTGAAAAAAAATCACTATAAGACCACCAGCGGATGGCCGATGGATTCCGAGCCTGCGTCATAATCTCACGCGGAGCCGAGTCCGTCATAAAGTATAGCCGTGCCACGAAAGAGCTATGACCTGACCTTCGCGATAATCGCCTCGGCGATATCGCGGGTGCCGTACGGGGAATCCTTTTTGAGGTCGGGCGTGACTTTGTGGCCCTCGCGAATCACGTCGCGGACGGCCCGCTCGATTTTACGGGCCGCCGCGTTTTCGCCGAGATGCTCCAGCATCATCGCGCCCGCCAGGATCATCGCGGTGGGGTTGGCGATCCCCTTATCGGCAATATCCGGGGCGCTACCGTGGACCGCCTCGAAAATGGCGGCATCGGTGCCGATGTTGGCACCCGCCGTCAAGCCCAGCCCGCCGATCAGACCGGCGGCCAGGTCCGAAAGGATGTCACCGAACAGATTGCTGGTAACGATAACGTCGAAGGACTCGGGTTTCATCACCAACTGCATGCAGCAGGCGTCGATGATGCGGTCGTCGAATTCGATATCCGGATAGTCCCGGGCGATATCACGGCCGATCTCCAGAAACAGCCCGGAGGTGCACTTGAGGATATTGGCCTTGTGGACGAGGGTAACCTTCTTGCGCTGGGCCTTGCGGGCGTATTCGAAGGCATATCGAATGACGCGCTCGCAGCCCTTGCGGGTGACAACGGCCACGCTCTCGGCGGCGATTTTTTCGCCATCGACCTGGATGAAATGCTCGATGCCGGCATACAGACCCTCGGTATTCTCACGGACCGTCATCAGGTTGACGTTCTTGAAAATGGTGTCCGTGCCCTCGAACGATACGGCCGGGCGCACATTGGCGTAGAGGTTGAACGTCTGCCGGAGGGTCACGTTGACGCTGCGATATCCGCCGCCAACCGGCGTGGTTAAGGGGCCCTTGAAGCACAGGCGGTTGGCCCGGATCGACTCCAGCGTGGCATCGGGGAGGGGATTGTCACAGGCGTTGACCGCCGCCATGCCCGCCAGCTGGCGATCCCAGCTAATCTCCACGCCGGTCGCTTCAATCACCTGAACAGCCGCCTCGACTATCGAGGGTCCAATGCCATCGCCGGGAATGAGGGTGATTCGGTACATGCGGGTCTCCTGGGTGGTCATGAGTGGGATGCTTGATTATCCACCAGCAGGGCCGCCGATATAAGGTTGACTAATGTAGATAGAACATTTGCCGGCGGGCGCGGACGCGGGGACATGGGATGGCATGGCCTGAATTTCCTCGAGTCTGCAAAATCTGATAAATTTACTGGGGATTTATTCGATTCCCTCAATCCGGAGGCTAGGTATGGAAGTCATTGATCGCATCAAGTCACAGCTCGCCGATAACCCGGTGATTCTCTATATGAAGGGGACACCGTCCTTCCCACAGTGTGGCTTTTCGGGTCGCGCCGTGCAGATCTTGCAGCAGTGCGGAGTGCCCTTCGCCCACGTCAACATTTTCGAGGAGCCCGAGTTGCGGGAGGCGCTGAAAACCTATTCAAACTGGCCCACCTTCCCGCAGCTCTATGTCAACGGCGAGCTGGTCGGCGGCAGTGACATCATGCTGGATCTTTTCCAGAAGGGTGAACTGCAATCTCTCCTGGCAACCGCCGCAGCCGAAAAAGCCTGAAATCGGCCGGTCTGGGGCATGGTCACCGCCAGACTTTGCCCTCACCGCCAATGGCGTGGGAACTAAGCGCCAGCCTGGATATGCGGCTCGGCCGCTTGCAATCGCTGCCACCGATTGACGATCCCGCAGAACAGCCGGGCGGTTTGTTCGGCGTCGTAGATGGCTGAGTGTGCTTCGTGGCTATCCCAATCCATCCCGGCCGCTTGCACGGCCTTGGCCAGCACGGTCTGACCGTAGGCCAGCCCGCCTAGGGTGGCGGTGTCGAAAGTGCTGAAGGGGTGAAACGGATTTTTCTTCAGGCCGGTCCGCTCGACGGCGGCATTTAAAAAACTAATGTCGAACGCCGGATTGTGGCCCACCAGAATCGCCCGGGTGCAGCCGTTCTCGCGCACTGCCGTCCGAATCGGCTGCAGAATTTTCTGCAGCGCGTCCTTTTCATCCAGCGCGAAACGAAAGGGATGGAAAGGATCGATTTTGTTGAAGTTCAGCGCGGCAGCCTCCAGCCGGGCGCCGGGGAACGGGTTGACGTGGCAGGCATGGGTCTCCGCGGTTTCAAGCTGGCCGTCCGCGTTCATGCGGGTGATCACCGCCGCAATTTCCAGTATGGCGTTCTGCTTGGGATTGAATCCCGAAGTTTCGATGTCGACGATGACCGGCAAATAACCGCGGAATCGGCGCGCCATGATCGGTGGGACGTGATTTGGCATGCTGTGGATACAATTTATGCTCGACTGGGATAGTGAAGATTATTATATTGTTTCAGTTTATCCGTTCGGTTGGGGTATCCATGACGGGATTCCTCCAACATGGCTTGCACCATAGCAGATCGAATCCCATCAAGGTCTCGAAATCACCATGATTAGTTGTTGCCGTTCCTTCAATGCCCGGCGGGCCGCGTCATTGTTTCTGATGCTCTGCCTCTATGGCTGTTCATCTACGCCATCCAAGGACAAGGATGCCCGAGACCCGATCGAGGGCTGGAATCGTGGCGTTCAGCACTTTAACGACAAGCTGGACGACTACGTGATGAAACCCGTGGCAACCGGCTATCAGAAGGTCACCCCGACTGCCGTCGACCTGGGCATCACCAATTTTTACAGTAATGTGGATGATGTGGGCGTCATCGGCAACGACTTGCTGCAATTCAAGCTGCTGCAGGGCGGCCAGGATTTAGGCCGGTTTTTCGTCAATACCACGGTAGGTCTGGCTGGGGTCGTCGATGTCGCCAGCAAGATGAATCTGCCCAAGCACAACGAGGACTTTGACCAGACCCTCGCCGTTTGGGGCGTTCCATCCGGTCCCTTCGTCGTGATTCCGTTCTTCGGCCCCAGCACCCCGCGCGGCATCGTCGGTCTTGCTGGTGATACGGCATCTAATCCGATCACGTGGATTAATCCGATGGCGGGTTATGCCCTGGGTAGCTCATGGCATGGTCTTGACTGGGTGATTCTGGGTTCCGGGATGTTGCGCGTTACCGATCAGCGGGCGGACTTGTTGAGCGCCTCCAAAATCATGGATGAAGCCTCGGTGGATCGGTACGAGTTCATGCGTAACGCCTACTTTCAGCAACGTAATTATGTGATTCACGACGGCAACCCGCCCCTGGACGAGGAGTTGGAAAAACAGATGGACCAGGATTTGGAGGGGCTGGATAGCAACGGCTCCAGTGTTGCGCCTCCGGCTTCGTCCACGCCGGCGGCAAAAACCATCAGCCATTGACAAGCCGATGCCGCGTGATCGTCCGTAGCCCGGTTACGGGCGATCACTCAAACCTAGACGGCAACCACCGCGAGCGGCACCCACATCTCCGCCGCGTTTATCCCGCCGTGGACACCCACCTGCCGATGCCGGTGCTTACCCGGCATCCAGTCCCTGATGACATAGTTTTCCTTCATGACCAGGGTGTAATCGCCAATCCTGGCAGCAAGACCGGGGTGCGGTGATCCCAGCCCGAACCAGCCTTGTTCGATGAGGTCATCACTCCGATGCAGCTCGACGGCATGGGCTAGCTGCTCATGCACATAGTCCTCAAAGGATTGGGAGCGGTGTGGCTTCACGTAACCATAGGCCGCCCGTGACTCCCCGCAGAGCGGCAGGGCCAGACATTCGGCCAGATGTGGGTGATCCGCGAGATCCACCGTATGACTCTCATCGGTATCGATAAAGCCATGATCGGCCGTCACGATGATCAGGCTGTTCGTGCCGCTCATCTCCTGCAGGAATTGGTCAAAAGCCCGATCCCAGCGTTTGAAGTGCCGCTCCGCTGCCACGCCGAAAATACCCGACTCATGCGCGATATGATCCAGTTCTGACCAGTAGGCATAGACAAAACGCCGGTCCTCGTGATGGGACAGGTCGCCTGCTATTGCCGCGAAAAATCCCTCTAGCGTATCGAAGGCCTCACTCTTTGCCCGGCCGAGGTGGGCCAGATTGAAATCGGAATGGGCGATTTGGGCCGGCGTCACCACCCTGCTTGCCACGGGCAAAAGATCAAACACAGGGCGATGGCCGAAAAATCGCGGGACGTCCCAGCCCGCCTGCCGCAAGGACACACCGCCATAGCGCGGCACGCCGGGCAGCACCGCCAGCACGGCACCCAGCTCACGAAAGAACATGTGCCAGCCGGTCAGCCCATGCTGCTGCGGCGCAAGGCCGGTAAGGAAGGTGGTCACCGCCGCCGCCGTGGTGGATGGAAAAACCGATGTCAGCCGGTCGCGCCGACACTCTGCCACCCGTGTGTTCTGGCCTATGCGGGAGAGGAAATCATCCCCAAGGCCGTCCATTACGATCAGGACAATCTGCTGGTGCTTCCCGATTTCCGCGGGCGTCAGACTCAGGAGCGGGGCGTAGCCCGCAGGGACACCTCCCAGCCCCTCGATGATGGATGCCATCAGGTTGACAATGCTGCCGTTTCGATAGACGGGCAGTATTCTGCATGAAGACGGAAAGGCCGGGCCCGGCGCCGGGGCGTCTGATGGAAAAAGACCGTTCATTATCGGATACTTTGGCACGATGTTAGAATGCAAACAATACAACTATTATTTACCGGTACGGCGACTTTCCTGAATGTCCGTTAACTCTCCCGAGAACGTCAGTTCCCCCCCTGCCGTGGAGCTCAAGTCGGGTTCCATCACCTTACCGATTCTCAAGGTACATTCGGCCAACCTCGGGGACGTCGCAAGCCAGCTTCAGAAAAAGCTGGGCAAGGCGCCGGAGTTTTTCCACAACGCGCCCATCATCATCGATCTGGGCGAGTTACCGGATGAGCAGAAACAAGCCCTCGATTTTCCAGCATTACTGAACATCATTCACGCTCAGGCACTGTCGCCGGTCGGCATGCGCGGCGGCAATCCCGTTCAGCAACAGGCCGCCCAGGCCGATAAAATCGCCGTGCTCGCCGATGTCCGGACCGAGAGCCCCCCTTCCGCCGAGGCCAAACCGGCTGCCCGGCGGACCCTACCCCCGCCCCGGCCGGTAGCCTCCAGCACCAAAGTCATCGATCAGCCCGTCCGCTCTGGCCAGCGCATCTACGCAAGCGGCGGCGACTTGATCGTGCTCGCGCAGGTCAGCCCGGGCGCGGAAATCATGGCGGATGGCAACATTCACGTGTATGGCACACTGAAGGGCAGGGCTCTCGCCGGCGTCCAGGGCAATCTCGAAGCGCGGATTTTCTGTTCCGATCTGCAGGCGCAACTCATCGCCATCGGCGGCAATTACCGCACCAGCGAGGGCGAGGACGACTCACTGAAGGGCCGGCTGGTGCAGGTTTACCTGCAAGACCAAACCCTCGTCGTCGTCCCGCTCTGACCGAACCGTTTCAAGCACCAGGAGAGTTTTCGTGGCAAGAATTATCGTTGTGACCTCAGGCAAGGGAGGGGTCGGCAAAACCACCACCAGCGCCGCCATGTCCATGGGTCTGGCCCAGCGTGGCCATCGTACCGCCGTGATCGATTTCGACATAGGCCTGCGTAATCTCGACCTCATCATGGGCTGTGAGCGCCGCGTGGTCTATGACTTCGTCAACGTCATCAACCAGGAGGCCACCCTCAATCAGGCGCTCATCAAGGACAAGCGCTGCGAACACCTCTTCATCCTGCCAGCCTCCCAGACCCGCGACAAGGATGCCCTGACCCTCGAGGGCGTCGAACGGGTGCTCAACGAATTGTCCGAAACCTTTGACTACATCGTCTGCGACTCCCCCGCCGGCATCGAGCGCGGCGCGCACCTGGCCATGTACTTCGCCGATGATGCGATTGTCGTCACCAACCCGGAAGTCTCCTCGGTGCGGGACTCCGACCGCATGCTGGGCATCCTGGCCAGCAAGTCGCGCCGGGCGGAACTGAGCCAGGAGCCCATCCGCGAATACCTGCTCCTCACCCGCTATTGCCCCGACCGCGTCCGGCTGGGGGAAATGCTGAGCGTCGACGATGTGCAGGAAATCCTCTCCCTTCATCTGTTGGGCGTGATCCCGGAATCCAAGGCCGTCCTCACCGCCTCGAATGCCGGCACGCCAGTCGTCATCGACGAAAAAAGCGATGCTGGCCAGGCCTATCAGGACGTCGTCAGTCGCTATCTCGGCGAGGACGTTCCGCACCGCTTCATCGATAAGGAAAAGAAGGGCCTGTTTGACCGCCTGTTCCGGAGCAAATCATGAGCTTGATGGATTACTTCCGGTCATCCCGGCCCAAATCCGCCTCGATTGCCAAGGAGCGACTGCAGATACTGGTCGCCCACGAGCGCTCGGAGCGTCATCAACCCGAATATCTGGCCGATCTGCAGAAGGATCTGTTGGCCGTGATTCGTAAATACGTGAACATCGACCCCAGCGCGATTAGCGTGAACCTGGAGCAGGACGAAAGCCGCGAGGTGCTTGAACTCAATATTGTGCTCCCCGAAGAAGTCCAGCCCCGGCGGCGATCTGCTCGCTAAATTCTTCCCCCCCTTGGTTAATGAGTCATCAAACCCATGAGCGTTGAATTCAACGAAAACGTAGGCGTTGCGGCCGGTACGGTCTGGGCATCCCTGAGCGAATCCGGACAGGCAAGTGCCACCAAGCTGGCTGAAGCCACCGGCCTGGATCGCAATGACGTCCAGCGGGCCATCGGCTGGCTGGCTCGGGAAGGCAAAATCAGCGTCGAGCGCAAGGGCAAGAATGAGTTCTTTACCCTATCGGAATAACGCGCGTAACCACTTGACCCAGTCGCCTTTCCCTAAGGCGCCAACCGTTGAATCTGCAAAAGCTGTTAACATGGCGTTGCCTGGGTTGATGGCCCGCAGGTTGGCTGGACGCGCTCCCCCGGGCCGATCTCTCAACCGTTTTTCTCTCCGGACTTGCACGTATTGATACCCAGAAGGGTGTAGGCGGGGCAGGTGTTCAACAGTCCAGTGGCGAGCGGTATAAGGCCGATATACCCCCACACGCCAATGGTTCCGGTCGCGGCCAGTGCAATCAGCGCCACACCAGCGCCGATTCTGGCGTACTTGTCGATTTTTCCTACATTGTGCGGCAAGCTCATTTCATCATCTCCTTCATCAGTAAAAGACGCAACGGCTTGACGAGGAATGTCGCCTCGCCTCAACCGTTCGGTGATGGTAAACCCAATCGAGCGGTGGAATCAGCAAGATAAATCCTGCCCCCTGCTTCTCTTGACGTTTGAATACCGTCTTAGCTGACCAAAGCAATCAGGCCGGTGATGACCACGCCGAGATCCAGCAACACGATCAAGCCCGCCGAGATGGCCAGCACCAGCAGAAAAACAGGATTCGTGAGGCTCAGCGAGCCACCCAGGATAGACAGCAAATCCTTGGCGTCGACGCCCATCGAAGTGATTTCATAAGCCAGTCCACCCAATTGCTTGAGGTCCGTCACCCGTGTCGCCTTTTGGGTGGCTGGAACGTCACGTTGCAGCCGTTGAACGACATCGCCCGCGTAGTCGCGAGCCTGACTAGCCCAGGCGGTCAGGCGCTGCGGCAGGGTGCTGGCTTCATCCAGCACGTACCAGACCCAGCCCAGTACCAGCCCCGGCAGGATCAGGATTACACCCAGGATAACGGCGGGCGTGACCGTCAATCCGAAGGCGCGCGTGGCGAACCAGTCCAGAACCAGCGCGGAGAAGAGGCCGGTGAGGGCCAGAAATCTCGCCACTCCCTTGAAGCGCTTGGCGAGGTTCTGGAGCATGCGGGCAAAACCCATGATTTTGGGGAGAAAGTCGGCCAGGGCCTGGCTTGATCGGGTTTCGGTTTTTTCCATGGGAAGGGCTCCAAGGATTCGAATGGACAGAGAACGCCGCCCACGCTGGGTTAGCGGTGCTCTCAGTGTGTGGGTTTATTGCTGGAGTTTCTGCTTCAGCAACTCATTCAACTGAGCCGGATTCGCCTTGCCCCCGGTGGCCTTCATGGCCTGGCCGACAAAGAAGCCGAACAGCTTTTCCTTGCCGGATTTATAACCAGCCACCTGGTCCGGGTTGGCCGCGATGATCCCATCGATGATGGCTTCGATGGCGCCGGTATCGGTGATCTGTTTGAGCCCCTGCTGCTCGATGATCGTGTCCGCGCTATCAGTGGAATCCCATAGTGCTTCGAACACCTGTTTGGCGATCTTGCCGGAGATGGTGTCATCGGCGATGCGCTGAATCAGACCCGCCAGCCGGTCCGGCTGCACCGGACTCTGTTCGATTTCGAGCCCCGCCTTGTTCAGCGCAGCGGCCAGATCGCCCATTACCCAGTTGGCGCAGAGTTTGGCATCGACGCCCGCCGCCTTCACCACCGCTTCAAAGAAGTCGGCCAGTTCGCGCGCGGCGGTCAGCACACCAGCGTCATAGACGTTCAGGCCGTATTGCGACTTGAAGCGGTTGCGCTTTTCGTCCGGAAGTTCCGGCAAACTGGCGCGCACCGCCTGGATAAAGTCGCTGGTGATTTCCAGCGGCAACAAATCCGGGTCGGGAAAATAGCGGTAATCGTTGGCTTCCTCCTTGCTGCGCATGGAACGGGTCTCGTCCTTGACCGAGTCGTAGAGCCGGGTTTCCTGGATGACGGTGCCGCCGCTCTCCAGAATTTCGATTTGGCGCTCGACCTCGTAATTGATGGCCTTCTCGACGAAGCGGAAGGAGTTGAGATTCTTGATCTCGGCACGGGTACCGAACATTTCCTGGCCTTTCGGGCGGATGGAGACGTTGGCGTCACAACGGAACGAACCTTCCTGCATGTTGCCGTCGCAGATTTCGAGATACCGCACCAGCGCGTGGAGCTTCTTCATGTAGGCGACTGCCTCCTGGGCCGAACGCATGTCCGGCTCGGAGACGATTTCCAAGAGCGGCGTGCCGGCCCGGTTGAGGTCGATACCGGTAAACCCATGGAAATCCTCGTGCAGGGATTTCCCCGCGTCTTCTTCCAGATGGGCACGGGTGATGCCGATGATTTTCTCCTCGCCGTCCACGGTAATACTCGTCTGGCCCGTGCTGACCACCGGCAGATCGTACTGGCTGATCTGATAGCCCTTGGGTAAATCGGGGTAAAAGTAATTCTTGCGAGCGAACACCGATCGCGGCGCGACGTTAGCGCCGATGGCGAGGCCAAATTTAACCGCCATGCGCACCGCCTCCTGATTGAGGACCGGCAGCACGCCAGGCAGACCCAGGTCGACCGCGCTGGCCTGGGTGTTGGGCTCGGCGCCATACGCCGTGGCGGCACCGGAGAAAATTTTTGACTTGGTGGCGAGCTGGGCGTGGATTTCCAGCCCGATCACGGTTTCCCATTGCATGGTCGTCAGCCTTCTAAAAATAAGTAGGGGTTAAAAATCTTTCGTTTCAAGACCGGCGGGCTGCAACGACGCGCAGCGCGCCTGGCCATCGATCACGCCAACCGTCAGCCGCCAGCGGGTGCCGTCGCGGGCATGCCGCCAGAGCTCCTGTGCAACCGGGCACCGGTAAGTTTGTTGGCGGCCGCCGTCCTTAAGAATCAGCTCATACCGGCCGCCGCGGGCACCTTCCCGCTCACAGCCCCGGCAGGCCCGGTTGCTGATAATACCGGTTTCCGGCCAGCGCGGACTTTGATCATGGCCCTCGGCGACGGCGGCGCTTATGGGCCTCCAGCGGTCGATGCGGTAATCGCAGCGCAGATCGTAAATGGGCTCACTCGTGTATCGCGGCAGGCATTCCGTGCTTTCACGGTAGGTGCCATCCCCGCGATCCACGCGCCGCACCCGGCAATCCTGCCCGTCCGGCACCCTCCGGTAGGATCGCACCTCGGAGCGGCTCATCACGTCATAGGCGCCTGGCGGCAGCTGGCTGCACCACGCGGATTCGGCGACCGGGCCGAAGCGTTCAATGCCGATTTCCTGCCGCCAGTAGTGCTCGGTCACCTGGACCGTTGCCTGGCGGGTCCAGAACAGCACACTCAGCACCAGCACGACCATAGCGAGCAGCAGCCACTTCAGCCAGACTAACGATGGCGACGTCCCGGGCTTGCCGGAAACCAGACCGGTCAGATCCCGCCTTTCAGCCTCGTCAAGCTTGCGGCGCGAGAGGCTGGCCGCAAACTTGGCCTCGGTGGAGCGGATTTCATCGGCCACCGGCTGGACCGGCGTGGCATCCGTCAGCGGCGCTCCGCACTGGCCACAGAACTGGGCCAGCATACCGTTGGGCGACTGGCAGCCCCGGCACACCTTGTCCGCGCCCTCATAGCGGTAACCTCCCACCTCAACCTTTTCGTCATCTGCCGGAAAGTGCCGGGTTGCCGGATCCTGGGGTGACCCGCACTGCGGACAATAGCGCTGGCTGCGGGCCAGCAGTTTCCGGGTACCGCAATACCGACAATCCCAGAGCATCTCAAAGATGCGGCCGGTTTCCATGCTGCTTCCGCTTCAGTTCGGCGTTCCGGCACCGCTGCCGACAAGGCCGGGTCTTACAAATCAGGCGAACGCGTGTGCCAATCGGTGACCTGCTGATAGCGGTGCGCGATGTTGAGCAGGCGCTCCTCGGCAAAATAATTACCGATGAGCTGCATGCCCACTGGCAGATTGGTGGAAAATCCCACCGGAATCGACATGCCCGGCAAACCGGCCAGGTTAACGGCTATGGTGTAGATGTCCGAAAGGTACATGGCGATGGGGTCGGCGCTTTTTTCGCCGAAGCGGAACGCTACCGAGGGCGAGGTCGGCCCCATGATGACGTCAACCTCGGCGAAGGCACGTTTGAAATCCTCGCTGATGAGGCGTCGAATCTTCTGGGCCTTCAGGTAATAGGCGTCGTAATACCCGGCGGACAGCGCATAAGTTCCGATCAGGATGCGGCGCTTGACCTCGGCTCCAAACCCTTCGCCTCGCGAACGCATGTAGAGATCCTTCAGGTCTTTCGGCTTCTGACAGCGGTAACCATAGCGGACGCCATCGAGGCGGGCCAGATTGGATGAGCACTCCGCCGGTGCGACGACATAATACGCCGGCCCAGAAAGGTGCATGTTGGGCAGTGAAATTTCCCGCACCGTCGCGCCCAGCTTCTGGTATTCATCTACGGCAGCATGAATGAGCCGGGCAATATCGGGATCCAACCCGTCGCCGAAAAACTCCTTCGGCAAACCGATGCGGAGGCCCGCCAGGCAGTCATTCAGCGTCGCCGAATAATCGGGTACCGGACGGTCCAGGCTGGTCGAATCCCGGGGATCGAAACCCGCCATGGCACCGAGCAGCAGCGCGCAATCCTCGGCGGTGGCTGCCATCGGCCCGGCCTGATCGAGGCTGGAGGCGAAAGCGATCATGCCCCAGCGGGACACCAGACCATAGGTCGGCTTGAGACCGGTGATGCCGCAAAACGACGCCGGCTGGCGGATGGAGCCACCGGTATCGGTGCCGGTCGCGCCCGGCACCATCCGGGCCGCCACCGCCGCCGCCGAGCCGCCTGAAGAACCACCCGGCACACTGCCGGTGTCCCAGGGGTTTTTGACCGGCCCGTAATAACTGGTTTCGTTGGAGGAACCCATGGCGAACTCGTCCATGTTGAGCTTGCCGAGCATAACCGTGCCAGCCTGCTGCAGACGCTCGACCACCGTCGCGTCATAAGGCGAAATGAAATTGTCCAGCATCCTTGACCCGCAACTGGAACGAACGCCTTTGGTGCAAAAGATATCTTTCTGGGCGATCGGCACGCCGGTGAGTGGCCCCCCAGCACCTTTTGCCAAAACGGCATCGGCGGACCTTGCGTCGGCGAGCGCTCCGTCCTCGGTGACCGTGATGAAGGCGTTAAGCGTGGGATTCAGGTGCCCGATACGCGACAAAAACGCCTGCGTGAGCTCCTCGCTGCTGTATTCCTTCATTTTTAGCCCGAGCGCCAGCTCAGCCAAGGTTTTTTCATGCATAAGTTGATTCCGGATAATCCTAGCGTTCAAGCCGCGTAGCGGGACTGTGGATGGGCCCTGAAAAGTATGCCGTGCGGCATGTGTTACTCAATAACCCGTGGCACCAAATACAACCCCGCCTCCACCGCCGGCGCCTGAGCCTGAAAGAGAGCCCGCTGGTCGGGTTCCGTGACCTCATCGGGCCGCATCCGCTGCGCCTGATCCAGCGGATGAGCCATGGGCAGTACGGCGTCCGTTTCGACGGCGCTCATCTGCTCGATGAAATCGAGAATACCCGACAGATCGTGGGCATAGGCTTCGATCTTGTCGGTATCGATGGCCAGCCGGGCCAGCCAGGCAATGCGGTTGACCTCTGCGGAGGTGAGTGACATGGTGTGTGCTCGCTGAAAGTCTGGTGAGTTTCTGTGGTGAAATTATTCGGGAATGCCGTGGAGGTAGTCAAAACCGCTCTGTTCGGGTGCTGAATCCAGGATGCCAAGGCGGCCAGCGACACCCGATTTGCGGGCCGTTACAATCGGGTTCCGCCGCTTTAGCTCTACGCCCCAAGGACGAAGTTCCTTGCCTAGGCTAGGCGCGACTTGTTAAATTAGTCTTATTTTGACACGGCGCAAGACATATGTTTTTCAAGCAGCTCCGAGGCTTTTATTCAACTGACCTTTCCATTGATCTCGGCACTGCGAACACCCTGATCTACTCCCGGGGCAAGGGCATCGTGCTGGATGAACCCTCCGTGGTGGCCATCCGGGAAGACCGCGCCCGCGGCCAGAAAAGCATAGCGGCAGTTGGCGCTGAAGCCAAATCCATGCTGGGCAGAACCCCGGGCAACATCACGGCCATCCGGCCGATGAAGGACGGCGTGATCGCCGACTTCACCATCACCGAAAAGATGCTCCAGTACTTTATCCATAAGGTCCATGAGAACCGTCTGTTTCGACCCAGCCCCCGGGTGTTGATTTGTGTACCCAGCGGTTCCACCCAGGTGGAACGCCGGGCCATCAAGGAATCCGCGCTGGGCGCCGGAGCGCGGGAAGTGTACCTGATCGAGGAACCCATGGCGGCGGCGATCGGGGCCGGCTTGCCGGTCGAGGAAGCACGCGGCTCGATGGTGCTCGACATCGGCGGCGGTACCTCGGAAGTCGGCATCGTCTCACTGAACGGCATTGTCTACTCGTCCTCGGTCCGCATTGGCGGCGACCGGTTCGATGATGCCATCATGAGCTACGTCCGCCGGAACTATGGCACCCTGATCGGTGAGGCCACCGCCGAGCGCATCAAGCATGAAATCGGCTCGGCCTATCCGGGCAGCGAGATTCGGGAAATCGAGGTCACCGGGCGCAATCTGGCCGAAGGGGTGCCGCGCACGTTTATCCTCAGCAGCAACGAAATTCTGGAAGCCTTGCAGGAACCGCTGCAGGGTATTATCGACGCCATCAAGACCGCGCTCGAACAAACCCCGCCGGAACTCAGTTCGGATGTGGCCGAACGTGGCATCTACGTCACGGGCGGCGGTGCCCTGCTCAAGGATATCGACCGGCTGATTGCCGAGGAAACCGGGCTTCCCGTGCATATTGCCGAGGATCCCCTGACCTGTGTCGCCCGGGGCGGCGGTCGCATTCTCGAATTGCTCGACGCCAAGGGCATGGCCATGTTCACTCTGGATTGATCCCGCTTTGCCCGTTATTGTTCATTGAACCCAGCCGCTATCAGCGTTCATGCGTGCTCAGACCAGCAACAAACCTCTGTTTGCCACGGGTTCCACCCTGCATTTCAAGCTGGCTTTGTGCTTCTGCGCATCGCTGCTGTTGCTGGCGATTGAAAACCGGGGAGTCATGACCGCCCAGCGGCTTCCGTTTACGGCGATGATCGCGCCGATACGGCAGGTCGTGAGCGTTCCCACCCGCCTCTTCCACCAGCTTGCGGGCTTGGGTTCGAGCCAAACCGAGTTGATGAGCGAAAATCAGCGACTGAAGGAGGAAGCACTGATACTCCGGGGCAGGCAACTCAAATTCGAGGCGCTCGAACAGGAAAATATCCGGCTGCGAGGGCTGCTCGACAGTACTTTCAAGGTTGGCGACCAGGTACTCATTGCCGAGCCCCTGGCGATTAATGTCTATCCACACGAGAACCTGATCGTGGTCAACAAGGGCAGTCGTTACGGAATAGAAGTCGGCCAGGCGGTCGTTGACGGCAATGGTGTGGTCGGTCAGGTGCTGCGGGTGAGCGCGAATAGCGCCGACGTGGTGATGATCACCGATCCCAGCCATGCCATCCCTGTGCAGGTCAACCGCAACGGCTTGCGTACCATTGCCATGGGTACCGGCCAGACCGACCGGCTGGAGCTGCCTTATCTGTCAGGCAACGCCGATATTCAACCGGGTGACTTGCTGGTCACCTCGGGGCTGGGCGGTGTTTTTCCGGCAGGCTACCCGGTCGCCAGAGTGGTCGCCGCGCCGCCTGAGGCGGCTGCCTCCCGTGCCTACAGCGCGGCCCCCATTGCACGACTGGACCGCAACCGTGAACTGCTCGTGGTCCGCAGCGACTCAACGCCGTTGCCCCGCATCCCCGTAAGTAATGATCCCATAGCGTCAAAACCGCTCACGAATGCCGCCCGATAAACCCTATGAGGCCAGCCTCGTCGGGGTGTATGGCAGTTTCGGGCTGGCCATGGCGCTGCGGATCATACCCCTCCCGCCCGACTGGTTCGCGCTCAATCCCGATTGGATTGCCCTGCTGCTGATCTACTGGACGCTCGCCGCGCCGGACCGGGTCGGCGTGATCACCGCCTGGGTCGTGGGCCTCTCGGCCGACGCACTGACCGGACGGCTGCTGGGCCAGCATGCGCTGGCCTATGCCGTCATGGCCTACCTGAATCTGCGGGTCCGTGATCCGCTCCTGATATTTCCGGTACCACTCCAGTGCCTTTGGGTGTTGCTGGTCCTGCTGCTCGGGCAATTGCTGGTGTTATGGACCGAGCGCATTGAAATCGCCGACTCCGTCATGCGCCTGATTTACTGGCTACCCGCCCTGACAGGCGCCCTGGCCTGGCCGCTGGTGCTCTGGGTCATGCCGTCCGTGATGCGACCGGAACGTGAGCCATGAGCGCTTCCTTCGACGGCCGCGATGTCTTCCGGGAAAACCGGCTCTTTTTGAACCGGATCATCGCCAGCATCCTGGCCATGTTGCTGGGTATTGCGGCGCTGGTGGTACGGCTGATCTATCTGCAAGTGACGGGACATGAGCAATACGCCAGCCTGTCGCGGGACAATCAGATCAAGATCGCCCCTATCCCGCCCGCCCGGGGGATGATCTATGACCGAAATGGCGAAGCGCTGGCAGACAATTTCGTGACGTATAGCCTCGAGGTGGTTCCGGAACAGGTCAAGAATCTGTCGGGCTTGTTACAGGAACTGAAAAGCCTCATTACGCTGAGCGACGATGAAATCGCCAAGTTTCAAAGCCTCAGGGCCGAGCGTAAAGGTTTCGAGAGTGTGCCGCTCCGGCTGGGGCTGTCCGAGGAAGATGTCGCCCGCATCGCCGTCAAGCTGCCCTGGCTGACCGGGGTTGAAATCCGTACCCGCATGATGCGCAGCTACCCCTATCGGGAACTGACAGCCCACGTCGTCGGGTATATCGCCCGCATCAACGAGAAGGAGCTGGCGAACCTCGATCCCGCGCAATACCGGGGGTCTTTTTTCATCGGCAAGAACGGTCTTGAAAAAAGTTACGAAACGCTCCTCCATGGCCGGACCGGTTACGAAGAGTTCGAGACCAACGTCAAGGGGCGCTCCATCCGCCAGCTCGGTACCACACCGGCCATCCAGGGCGCCGACCTGTTCCTGTCGCTGGATATTGGGCTACAGAAGATCGCCATGGATGCCCTGGGTGACTACCATGGTGCCGTGGTCGCGATTGATCCCACCAGCGGCAAGGTGCTGGCGCTCGCCAGCAAACCCAGTTATGACCCCAATCCCTTCATTCAGGGGATCAGCGGCAAAAGCTATGCCGACCTGCGGGACGACCCCGCGCAACCCCTCTACGACCGCGCCACCCGTGGCGCCTATCCACCCGGTTCCACGGTAAAGCCCTTCGAAGCGCTGGCGGGGCTGGAACTCATGAACCTCTCCCCGGCTCGCCGCGTGGCCTGCCCCGGGTATTTCCGCCTGCCCGGTTCCAGGCACAAATACCGCGACTGGGCGCATTCCGGTCACGGGTCGACCGACATGCGGCTGGCCATCGTTCAATCCTGCGATGTGTATTTTTACGACTTGGCCTACCGTCTTGGCATTCGCCGCCTGCATGACTTCATGCAGGGCCGTTTCGGCCTCGGACAAGCGACGGGCATCGACATCGCCGGAGAAAAAGCCGGGCTATATCCTTCCGAGGAATGGAAACGCAAGCATCGCAAGACTGAATGGGCGGCGGGCGAGACGGTCATCGCCGGCATCGGCCAGGGTTTCGTCACCACGACGCCCTTGCAGATGGCGAGAGCCACGGCCATCCTCGCCAACCAGGGGGCGAATGTGGCTCCGCGCCTGGTAGATACCATCAAGGCGGGCTGGACTGTGGAAAATCCCTATCCTCGTGAGGTCAACCAGCGCTGGCCCATCAAGGCGGAGCACTGGAATTTCGTGGTCAACGCCATGGTCGATGTGATCCAGCGGGGTACCGCCCGGCGCATTTCGAATGGGCTGACCTACCGAATGGCCGGAAAAACCGGGACGGCGCAGGTGTTCAGCGTGGGCCAAGGCAAGAGCTACAAGGGCATGAAGGTGACCAAATCCATGCGTGACCATGCCTGGTTCATCGCCTTCGCACCCGCCGACGCACCCCGCATAGCCGTCGCCGTCGTCGCCGAAAACGCCGGGCATGGCGGCACGGTCGCTGCGCCGATTGCCCGCACCGTGATCGATCGTTATCTCCTGGGGCCGAAGCCATGAAAATCGACCCCTGGCTGGCCCGTCTAGAGCTCGAGAGACCCTCACGCAGGCGCTTTATTGACCGCCTGCCGCTGGATTGGCCACTGCTCGGCGGCCTGCTATTACTTTCAGCCATGGCCATGGTGGTGCTTTATTCCGCCTCTGGCCAGGATCTCGATGTGCTGATGCGACAGGCGCTGCGCCTCTGTCTTGCGCTGGGCGTCATGCTGGGTATTGCCTTTATCCATCCGCGCCAACTGTATAACATGAGCCCGATACTCTTTCTGGTGGGTATCTTCATGCTGGCCCTGGTGCTGCTGTTGGGAAAAATCAGCATGGGCGCGCAGCGCTGGCTGGACCTTGGCATCGTGCGCTTCCAGCCTTCCGAACTGACCAAGCTGTCGACGCCCATGATGCTGGCCTGGTTCCTGTCCCAAAGCGCGCCGCCGCCCGGCTTCAAGCAGATTCTGGGAGCGGGTGCCATGATTCTGGTGCCCGTCCTCCTGATCGCCAAACAACCCGATCTCGGCACTGCGGTGCTCGTCGCCAGTTCGGGTGCCGCCGTGCTGTTCCTGGCCGGTCTGTCCTGGGTCTACCTCGCGGCTCTGGTGACACTCCTGCTCAGTCTACTGCCGGTGCTCTGGCATTTTCTGCATGGCTACCAGCGCGACCGCGTCCTGACTTTCCTCAACCCCGAGGCGGATCCCCTGGGACGCGGCTATCACATCATCCAGTCGAAAATTGCCATCGGCTCGGGCGGCGTCGGCGGCAAGGGCTGGCTACACGGAACCCAGGTGCATCTTGAGTTTTTGCCCGAGAGTTCTACCGACTTCATCTTCGCCGTGCTGGCCGAGGAATTCGGCCTGGTTGGCTGCATCGGTCTTCTGGCGGCCTATTTCATCGTTCTGGCCCGGAGCCTCTACATCGTAATGCAGGCCAAGGACCGTTACAGCCGGTATCTGGCCGGCGCCCTGACACTGACGTTTTTCGTCTACATCTTCGTCAACATCGGCATGGTCATCGGCATCCTCCCGGTGGTCGGCGTTCCGCTGCCGCTGGTCAGTTATGGCGGCACCTCGACCGTCACCCTGCTCGCGGGGTTCGGCATCCTGATGTCGATCCAGGCTCATCAAAACCGCCGGCCCGACTGAAGGCTCATTTGCCTCTGGCGGCTTTCCCGGTATGCTTTCCTCCAGTTTTACCTCCAAGCGTCACTCCATGAATGTCATGAACAAGAAAATCCTTGCGTTGCTGCTGAGCGGCGCCTGCCTGGCCTTGGTCAGTTGCTCCTCAAAGACGCCGACGGCCCCGGCCGACCGCCAAGCGCCCAACAAGGCGGAGCCGGCCGTGAAACCCGCCGCGGATGAGCCCAAAGTGTTGCTGCCTCCGTCGCCCGGGATTTCCCAGCGGCCCGCCGTGCGGGAATTCATCGCGGACATGAGCCGCAAGCACGGCTTCAGCACGGCGGAACTGACCCGCGCCTTTGATGAGGCCGGCATCGTGCCCAGCATTCTGGATGCCATGGCCAAGCCCTATGAAGCCAAGCCCTGGCATGCGTACCGCAAGCTGTTTCTGACCGAAAAGCGCATCAACGGCGGACGCGAGTTCATGTCTCTCAACGCGGCGGCGCTCGCCAAGGCGAAGTCCCGCTACGGCGTACCGCCCGAGATGGTCACCGCCATCATCGGTGTCGAGAGCGCCTATGGCTTCAGGCCCGGCAAATACCGCGTGATCGACTCGCTCTCCACGCTGGCGTTCGATTATCCCCGCCGGGCCAGCTTCTTCCGGAGCGAGCTGGAACAATTCCTGCTGCTCTGCCGCGAGGAGGGCATGGATTACCTGACCCCCCTAGGATCCTATGCCGGCGCCATGGGCATGCCGCAATTCATGCCCAGCAGCTACCGCAAACTGGCGGCCGACGGCGATGGCGATGGCAAGCGCGATATCTGGAACAACCCCGCCGACGCCATCGCCAGCGTGGCCAACTATTTCGCCAAGAACGGCTGGCACAGCGGCGAACCCATCGCCGTCCCGGCCCGGATCAGCGGCGATGGCTACCAGAGCGTGGTCAGCACCAAGAACCCCAAACCGACCCATACCCTGGGCCAGCTCGCCAGCCTCGGGGTGACACCCGAGGAGCCGGTATCGGGCGGCCAGAAAGCCGGCCTGGTGCAACTGGCGGGCGAAACCGGCCCGGATTACTGGATCACGTTCCACAACTTCTCGGTGATCATGCGCTATAACCACAGCCCCTTGTATGCCATGGCGGCGTATGAACTGACGCGGGAATGGTAAGGCCCGCCGCCCTTCCGATGCTTCACTCACGCTCCACAGCGCCTCGCTAATCAGTCGCGGGTCCGGGTCTCGCCGGACCCCGTCCTCTCCGGATTTTGCCATGCACCCTGCCAGCGATGACGACGACCTGTCAGCGCTGGAAACTCCGGCGTTGGTCTACGACCAATCCCTGATCGAAGCACAACTCAAGCTCTTCGCCCGGGTTCGTGATATCTCCGGAGCACGGCTGCTCTACTCCATCAAGGCCCAGCCTTTTGCCGGACTGCTGAAGCTGATGGCCCCGGCGCTCGAGGGTTTTTCCGTCAGCTCATTGTTCGAGGCACGACTGGCGTCCGAGATAACGCAGGCGCGACCTGAGCACGGCGGTGCCATCCACCTGACCACGCCCGGCCTCCGGGACGCTGAAATCGATGAGCTGGGCCGGCTGTGCAGTGCCATCAGCTTCAACAGCCTGGAGCAATGCCAGCGCGGACTGTCCAGGCTGAACCCTTCAATTGAGGCAGGGATCCGCGTCAATCCGGAGCTTTCGGTGCTCGGCGATGACCGGTACGACCCCTGCCGTCCCCGTTCCAAACTGGGGGTTCCGCTGGAGTCATTCGCCGCCGCGCTGCGGGACGACAAGCGGCTGGCTCATCGCCTGACGGGCATTCATTTTCACACCCAGTTCGAAACCCGCACCCCTGAGCCCTTGCAGGCCACATTGGACAAAATCGAGAACGTTTTGGCGGGGCCACTCGAGCATCTGCAATGGCTCAATATCGGCGGCGGTTATCTGCCGCGCAACGAGGCCGATGCCGTGGCACTGGGCGAGGTCATTCGAGGTTTTCGTGAGCGCCATGCGCTCTCGGTCTGGATCGAGCCGGGCAAGGCCCTGATTGGAGCGGCTGGCTCACTGGTGACGCGCGTGGTGGATTGCTTCCACCGCGATGGCCAGGCCATCGCCGTGCTCGACACCGGTGTTCAACATTTACCCGAGGTGTTCGAATACCAGAAATCCCCGCAATTGCGAGAGCATGTGCCGGACGGGCCGCATTCCTGCCTGCTCGTCGGCAGCACCTGCCTGGCCGGTGATGTGTTCGGCGAGTACCGTTTTTCCAAGCCCCTCGTGGTGGGTGCTCGCCTCTGCTTCGAGCAGGTCGGCGCTTATTCTTTGATCAAGGCCAGCCGTTTCAACGGTTATGATCTTCCCATGATCCACCTTCGGGACCGCGGCGGCACGCTGCGACTAATGAAAGCCTTCGGCTATGCGGACTATCATCGGCAGTGGTC